>JBQGED010000444.1:0-2585 GCA_052039425.1 Sphingobacterium griseoflavum
GATCATAGGTTTTGATCAGTTCACCAAACATTTAACGCTTGCCTATATCGACTATCTCGATGTGTCGCCGGTGACGCCGTTTTTCTATCTCACTCTGCGTTATAACGAGGGCGCTGCGTTCAGTTTTCTCGCCGGCGCGGGCGGCTGGCAGCGCTGGTTGTTTACCGCGCTCGCTCTTGTTGTCAGTGTTGTGTTGGTCGTTTGGATAACACGAATTTATCGCCAGAAAGGCAATACCTTGGAAGCACTGGCGCTCACGTTAATTTTAGGGGGTGCACTGGGCAATCTGTACGACCGTATTATGCTCGGTCACGTGGTGGACTTTATCGTTCTGCATTATCGCGAACACGAGTGGCCAGCATTTAACATCGCCGATTCGGCGATCTGCATCGGCGCTGCATTATTAGTGTTGGATATGTTCAGAGGGCGAAAGGCAAAAGATGAATGATTTGACGATCGGCCCAGGTACCCAGGTTACCCTGCATTTTGCTCTCGAATTGGAGGACGGCTCGGTGGTGGATTCCAATTTTGATGCCGAGCCCGTGGCTTTTGTGGTCGGCGATGGCAACTTGCTGCCGGGCTTCGAAGAGGCCTTGCTGGGTCTGCAGGCGGGAGATGAAAAATCGTTTGTGATTCCGCCGGAAAAAGGCTTTGGTCCTTACAACCCCGAGAATATCCAGGAATTTCCCCGTAAGGATTTTCCTGGGGATGTGGAGCTGGCCGAGGGCTTGATATTGTCCTTTGCGGATGCGCAAAGCAACGAGCTGCCCGGCGTTGTGCAGGAATTCGATGAGCACACGGTCACCGTGGATTTTAATCATCCATTGGCCGGGCGCGATATTAAATTCAATGTGCGCATCATCGACGTCAATCCGGCAATCACACACTAAGGTCTATTTATGGAGATCAAACTTGCTAATCCCCGTGGCTTTTGTGCTGGTGTGGATCGTGCCATCGACATAGTGAATCGCGCTTTGGATGTATTTGGAGCACCGATTTATGTGCGCCACGAAGTGGTTCATAACAAGTTTGTGGTAGAACAGTTGCGCAATCGCGGCGCTATTTTTGTCGATGAGCTCGACGCAGTGCCCGATGATGTGATCGTAATTTTCAGTGCACACGGCGTATCCCAGGCGGTGCGCAAAAATGCCTCTGATCGCGGCCTGAAAGTGTTCGATGCTACCTGCCCACTGGTGACCAAAGTGCATATGGAAGTCGCCAAATACAGCAGTGAAGGGTGGGAGTGCATTTTGATTGGCCACCACGGGCATCCAGAAGTGGAGGGCACCATGGGCCAATACGACACTCGTTTCGGCGGTGCAATATATTTGGTGGAAAACGAGCAGGATGTCGCCAATCTACAGGTGCGCAATCCGGAAAAATTATCCTACGTCACCCAGACCACACTCTCTGTGGACGATACGGCGCGGGTAATTGATAGTCTGCGGGCAAAGTTCCCGGCGATTCAGGGACCGCGCAAGGACGATATCTGCTACGCCACCCAGAACCGCCAGGACGCGGTCAAACAACTGGCATTGGAGTGCGATGTGGTGCTGGTGGTCGGCTCGCCCAACAGTTCCAACTCCAACCGCTTGCGTGAACTCGCCGAGCGCTGCGGCGCTCGCGCCTATCTGATCGATGGACCCGATGACCTGTTGCCCGAGTGGTTTGGCGGCTGTCGCGGTATCGGTATAACCGCCGGGGCTTCGGCCCCCGAGGTGCTGGTGCTTGATGTAATAGAAGGTCTGCGCAAACTCGGCGCCACAGCCCCTCAAGAGCTTCCGGGCCGCCCCGAAAACGTCAGCTTTTCCCTGCCAAAAGAGTTGCGCAGCTGAACCTGTAAAACCCCCAGAACAGCAGTGTGCGCGGCGGATATGGCATACTGGCGCTCGCCTGAACCCGGGCGGCGCAGCTGTGATAAGCGATTAAAATAAAAATGTGATCTGGCTCACGCCAGCACAAGAAGCTGCTTATTTCAATGCCACCCGTCGCAGTTCCGGCCCTTTTATCCACACCCCAATGACAATCCAATCCGCCTGTTTTACTTTGCTTTTCTGAAGAAGCAGGCTCTTGATAGGTTAACCAAAAGAAAGAGAGACGTACTGTGATAGGACAATCCAGCAAACAACGTGGTTTTACCCTGATAGAACTGATGGTGGTCATCATCATCGCCGCCATACTGCTCACCATCGCTGTCCCTTCCTTCAGCACTCTTATCAAGCGCAATAACGTCGACAGCCTGCAATCAAAACTTTCCAGCGCGCTTGCAACTACGCGTACGGAGGCGGCATCGCGAAATAAGGTTGTTACCATTTGCCATAGTGATGACGAGTCAACTTGTAGTGGTACTTGGTCAGATGGCTGGATAGTTTTTGAAGATAATGATCGTAGTAACGATTTTTCGACCGGCGATGTATTGATCGACGTATATCGACACAACAGCCAATACAGTATTAGTGCAGCAGCCGCCAGTTTATCTTTCAATGCCCAGGGCTTTCTGGTAGGCGGTACAAATACGTTGCTTTTAATTTGTGATCCAGACGCTGAAGAAATTTATGCGCGAGGTTTGTACGTTAATCTAAGCG
>JBQGED010000445.1:0-3754 GCA_052039425.1 Sphingobacterium griseoflavum
AATACCATCAAATGCGACTGCTGTGCCGCCCCAGGTGTCCGCACATACGCGGGTCAGAGCCGCTGTCAAAGTCGTTTTGCCGTGGTCAACGTGTCCAATGGTACCCACGTTCACGTGCGGTTTCGTACGTTCAAATTTTTCTTTTGCCACTGTAGTAATTCCTCTAATAAAGAAACTGATTAATTAGCCAGCGTCTTTGGCGATTTTGCTTTTCGCGATCACTTCTTCCGCAACGTTGCGGGGTGCCTCGAAATATTTCAAGAATTCCATGGTGTAAGTCGCGCGACCTTGAGTTGCGGAACGCAGAGAAGTCGCGTAACCAAACATTTCTGCCAGAGGCACTTCGGCGTTGATGACTTTGCCGCTCACGCTTTCGTCCATACCCAGGATCAGGCCGCGACGGCGATTCAAATCGCCAACCACGTCACCCATGTTCTCTTCTGGAGTAACAACTTCCACTTTCATGATGGGTTCAAGCAGCACAGCGCCACCGAGCTGGGCCAACTTTTTGGTCGCCATAGATGCAGCGATTTTAAACGCCATCTCTGACGAGTCTACGTCGTGGTAAGAACCGTCAAAAACAGACGCTTTCAGGCCGAGCAATGGGTAGCCCGCCAAAACACCGTTTTGCATTTGTTCGGCGATACCTTTCTGGATCGCAGGAACATATTCCTTGGGAACCACACCACCGACGATTTCGTTAACGAATTCCAGGCCTTCTGCGTTGGCATCTTCACCAGGCTCGAAACGAATCCAGCAGTGTCCGTACTGACCGCGACCACCGGATTGACGCACAAACTTACCTTCGATTTCGCACTTATTGCGAATCGCTTCGCGGTAGGCAACCTGCGGTTTACCGATATTGGCTTCGACGTTGAATTCGCGACGCATACGGTCAACGATGATGTCAAGGTGCAATTCACCCATACCACCGATGATGGTTTGGCCGGTCTCTTCGTCAGTTTTAACGCGGAAAGAAGGATCCTCCTGAGCCAGCTTGCCCAAGGCAATACCCATTTTTTCCTGGTCGGCTTTGGTTTTTGGCTCAACAGCTACGTGGATTACCGGCTCCGGGAAATCCATACGCTCCAGCGTAATTTTATGATCGGGATCGCACAGGGTGTCACCGGTAGTCGTGTCCTTCAAACCTACGACCGCAGCGATGTCGCCACAGAGAACTTCTTTGATCTCGTTGCGCTGGTTCGCGTGCATCTGCACCATCCGGCCAATGCGCTCCTTGCGGTCTTTTACGGAGTTGTAAACACCGTCACCGGAATTAACCTTGCCCGAGTAAACACGGATAAAGGTCAAAGTACCCACGAACGGGTCGGTTGCGATTTTGAACGCCAGAGCAGCAAAAGGCTCATCATCGCTGGCCTTACGTGTGGCGACGGTTTTGCCATCGTCCAAAATACCTTCAATCGGCTTAACTTCGGTCGGTGCAGGCAGATATTCAATCACCGCATCCAACATAGCTTGTACGCCCTTGTTCTTGAATGCGGAACCACCCAACACAGGAACGATTTCGCCAGACAAAGTACGCGCACGGATACCAGCTTTAATTTCTGCTTCCGTCAGCTCTTCGCCTTCGAGGTATTTATTCATCAATTCCTCGGAGGATTCAGCGGCAGCCTCAACGACTTGCTCGCGCATTTTTTTGCAGGTGTCCAGCAGGTCCGCAGGAATTTCCCGGTACTCAAAGGTCATACCCTGATCTTTTTCATTCCAGATAATGGCCTGCATCTTGATCAGGTCCACAACCCCTTTGAATTCGTCTTCTGAGCCGATGGTCATTTGCAGCGGCACTGGATTAGCGCCGAGACGCGTTTTCAACTGGCCGACCACGCGCAGAAAATTGGCGCCGGTACGGTCCATTTTGTTGACGAACACCATACGGGGAACTTCGTATTTATTGGCTTGACGCCATACGGTTTCCGTTTGTGGCTGCACGCCGGAAGAACCGCAAAGAACTACAACAGCACCATCCAGAACGCGCAGTGAACGCTCCACCTCAATGGTGAAGTCAACGTGTCCGGGAGTATCGATAACGTTGACGCGATGCTCTTCAAACTGCCCACCCATGCCCTTCCAGAAGGTAGTGATGGCAGCAGAGGTAATGGTAATTCCACGCTCCTGCTCTTGCGGCATCCAGTCGGTAGTCGCAGCGCCGTCATGCACTTCGCCAAGCTTGTGTGATAAGCCCGTATAAAACAGCACCCGCTCAGTGGTGGTGGTTTTACCGGCATCTACGTGCGCACAGATACCGATGTTGCGATATCGTGCAATAGGAGTTTTACGTGCCACGGTTGTATTCCCCGTAAAGATTGGAATTCGTTGATAACGAAAAGGCAGCGAATTGAGCTGCCTTTTGTTACGGTCTTGCGAAGATATTAAAAGCGGAAATGCGAGAACGCTTTGTTGGCTTCTGCCATACGATGGACATCTTCGCGCTTCTTAACTGCGCCGCCCTTGTTTTGTGAGGCATCAATCAACTCACCAGCCAGACGCTGGGGCATGGATTTTTCGCCGCGACCGCGCGAGTACTCTACTAGCCAGCGCATGGCCAGGGCGGTACGACGGCTCGGACGCACTTCCACGGGAACCTGATAAGTCGCACCACCGACGCGGCGGGATTTTACTTCCACCAGTGGAGCAACGTTGGCAAGTGCTTCTTCAAACACTTCAACCGGATTCTTTTTCAAACGCTCACCAACAACTTCCAATGCACCGTACACAATTCTTTCGGCGACGGATTTTTTACCGCTGGTCATAACGTGGTTTACAAACTTCGCAAGCGACTGACTTCCGTACTTAGGATCCGGAAGAACTTCGCGTTTGGCGACGACTCTTCTTCTTGGCATAAATAAAACTCACTTTAATTCAGGTTGCCTGAGATACGATCCCGCAGGATCCACTCAGCCTTACTGACGATTGAAAATCGAAAAAACGCAGATGCCGAAGACCTATTAGGACTTCGGACGCTTGGTGCCGTACTTAGATCGCGCCTGTTTACGCTTGCTGACGCCAGCGGTATCCAAGGAACCACGCACGGTGTGATAACGCACACCCGGCAAGTCTTTAACACGACCACCGCGGATCAATACCACACTGTGCTCTTGCAAGTTGTGGCCTTCACCACCGATGTAAGAGGTCACTTCGTAACCATTGGTCAAACGTACGCGACATACTTTACGCAGCGCTGAGTTTGGCTTTTTTGGTGTAGTGGTATAAACGCGGGTGCACACACCACGGCGCTGAGGACACTGTTGCAGTGCCGGAACATCGCTCTTTTGTGCTCTACGTTTTCTCGGCTGACGAACCAACTGGTTGATCGTTGCCATGAAACTAAACTCCAGACTATAGATTTCTTCCCGTAGGGAAGATCATTAACGTTAAATCAGGCAATAATTGCCCGCCCACAGAAATCGCGGGTGGCGCATTCTAATGGCGTCACCCGCGATCGTCAAGGCGCCGGATCCGGCGCCGTTCCTCACTCAGCGCTGGACTTCAACGCTTCAGTCAGAGCTGCTTCTACGTCCGCTGCGCTCACGCCATCAACTCCTGATAGCGATGCTTCGCGCTTGCGGCGGCGCTCGCTGTGATACGCCAGACCAGTACCCGCCGGGATCAAGCGGCCCACTACCACGTTCTCTTTCAGGCCGCGCAGCTCGTCGAGCTTGCCGGTTACCGCAGCTTCCGTCAGCACTCGGGTTGTCTCCTGGAAGGATGCCGCAGAGATAAAAGATTCCGTTGC
>JBQGED010000446.1:0-2049 GCA_052039425.1 Sphingobacterium griseoflavum
CGGGTCAGCCCCCAGTGTTTGGGATAGAGAGAAAAATTCGCCTTCATATCCTCATGCACCAGTTGCTGCAGATCGACCCCCAGGGCCCGATAGGCCCGGATGATGACGTCGGTGCACACACCGCGATCCGGCGCTACATCACCCATGGGATAGGCAATACGCTGATAGGCGCCGTCGTAAACCACTCGTTGCTGCGTCTGCTGCCATGCCGCTTCAACCAAGCGCTGTTGCCATGTCTCCGCCAAAGCGCGTTGCGGCAGCAATAACCCACTCTGCGTCAGCAACAGCCAGATAAATAGGAAAACGTATTTCATTGTTTTTCCCGCGCCGGCATAGCACGTAGAAGCGGCTCCAGGGCTGCGCCGGTGGCGGCGTAGCCGCTCAGCAACCAACCGCCGTCTACCGCCAGCACCACGCCGTGAACATAGGAGGCCAAGGGCGAAGCCAGGAACAGGCACGCGTTGGCCACATCTTCCGGCACCCCCATGCGCCGCAGCGGCACGGAATCGCGGCAGGACTGCAGCATTTCCGGCGTCGGTGCCAGCCGGCGCATACCTTCAGTGCCTTCAATGGGACCGGGAATCACGCTGTTGATGCGTATCCCCTCTGCACCCCACTCCAGCGCCAGGGTTTTAGTGATCATATCCACCCCCGCTTTGGCAGCGCAGACATGCGCCTGCCCTACCATGCCCATCACCGCCTGCGGGGCGGAAATATTGATAATGCTGGCGCCGGGCCGGCGCAAATGCGGATGCGCCGCGCGCATCACGTGATAGGTGCCGAGCAGGTCGATATCCACCACCGACTTAAAACCATTGGGGGACATTTTGTCGGCAAGGGCCGGGAAATTCCCCGCCGCGCCAGAGACCAGCACATCGATGGGGCCAAACGCTGCCACCACCTCCGCCAGCCCCGCGACCAAGCTGTCATAGTCGCGCACATCGGCGGCAAACCCGGTCGCCTCCGCGCCTAACTGCTGCAACGCCGCCACTGTATCCGCGACCTTCTGCGGATTGCGGCTCGCCACCGCGACGCGGGCACCATGACGGGCAAAGGTTTCGGCAATGCCGCGATTGATACCGCTGGTGCCGCCGATCACGACAACGGTCTGGCCGGTGAAATCGATGGTCAACATAAAAACCTCCTACTCGAAACGGGAAAAATCGGGTGCTCTCTTGGCGAAAAAGGCAGCAGCAGCTTCCGCAAATTCCGGCCCGCGCAGTCGCTCGCCAAACATGCGGAATTCTTCGTCCAAAACTTTGCGGGTTTGCTCATGCAAAGGTGCGCGCAGCAGAGCTTTGGTCGCCCGTAACGCTGCCGGTGCCATGGCCACCAACTGCGCCGCACTGGCACGGGCGACCTGCAGAGGATCATCCACCACCTGATTGATCATCCCCGCCTGCTCCGCTTCAGCCGCGCTAAAGGCTTTGCCGAGCAGCAGCCATTCGGAGGCTTTGAGATGACCGGCAAGGCGCGGTACTAACAAAGAGGAGGCATATTCGGGACAGAGGCCCAATTGGGCGAATGGCATGCGAAATTGGCTGTTGGGGCTGGCGTAGGCGAGGTCGCAATGCAGCAGCATGGTGGTGCCTATGCCGATGGCCAGGCCATCCACGGCGGCGATCACCGGTTTGGGGAAGTCGAGCAGCGCCATCATAAAGCGGGTAATGGGCGAGCTGGCGGGATCGAGGTCGGCGCCGCGGGCGAAATCCTCCAGATCATTGCCGCTGGTAAAACACCCACCTGCTCCGGTAATGACCACCACCCTCACGGAGCTATCTTCCGCCGCCTGCTCCAGTTGCTCGGCAAGCGCTTGGTACATGGCCATATTGAGTGCGTTTTTGCGCTCGGGCCGATTGATGGTCAGCTCCAGCACCGACTCTCGCCGGGTGCTGAGGATCCAGTTTGAATTTTCCATCGCACCTTCCTGTTGTTGATGAGTTTTAGACTTCGACAACCACCGTTCCAGAGCTCCACAAATCGTTTCGGGGACCGCCGGAGTGCCGGCCACCGTGAATCCATCCATGGAGGCTCCCTCACCGACATCGT
>JBQGED010000447.1:0-2155 GCA_052039425.1 Sphingobacterium griseoflavum
CGAACCCGACATCTGCGAATTGCTGGAGCTCACGCTGCAGCGCATGGATATAGATACGGAAAGTGCGGGGTCCGTTGCCGAGGCTAAACGCCTCATCGAAGCCAATGAATATCATCTCTGCCTTACTGATATGCGCCTGCCGGATGGCAACGGCATAGAACTGGTAAAGCTGATGCAGCTTAAACATCCTGACGTGCCTGTCGCCGTGATCACAGCTCACGGCAATATGGATACGGCGGTGGAAGCAATGAAAGCGGGTGCATTCGATTTTGTGTCGAAGCCCGTGGATCTAGCCTCACTGCGCAAGCTGGTATCCGCCGCTGTGCGGTCGAGCCGACTGCCCGATCCGTCCTCGCAGCCGCGCTCATCGCGGCTGATCGGCAATTCCAAAGCCATTCAAAATCTTGAGATCAGCATTCGCAAACTGGCGCGTTCGCAGGCGCCGGTTTATATCGCTGGCGAATCCGGCAGCGGTAAAGAGCTGGTTGCCCGTTCGATTCACGAGCTCGGCCCCCGCGCCAGTGGCTCGTTTATTCCGGTCAACTGTGGCGCTATCCCCAGTGAATTAATGGAGAGCGAATTTTTCGGCCACAAAAAAGGCAGCTTTACCGGCGCCCACCAGGACAAACAGGGACTGTTCCAGGCCGCCGAAGGCGGTACGCTGTTTCTTGATGAAGTCGCCGATCTGCCCTTGGAAATGCAGGTAAAACTGTTGCGCGCGATCCAGGAAAAAGCCGTGCGCCCCGTAGGTGCCTCCGCTGAAATCAAAACTGATGTGCGCATTTTATCCGCGACCCACAAGGACCTCGCCAAAGAGGTAGACAAAGGCCATTTCCGCCAAGACCTGTTTTACCGCCTGAACGTTATTCAGTTGAGCGTACCGCCGCTGCGCGAGCGCAAAGAAGACCTTTCCGTATTGGCGCAACACATTTTGCGCAAACTGGCCCAGGAAATTGACGTGCCCTTGCCGGAGATCAGCGCGGATGCCATGGAGCAACTGCGTCAATATGAATTTCCGGGCAATGTGCGCGAACTGGAAAACATTCTTGAACGCGCATTCACCTTGTGCGAAGGCAATGTGATCAAGACGCGCGATCTGCAGTTGCATGCTGCCCCGCCGGTGCTATCGACCCCGGCTAAACGAGCAGCGGAAGGCGGGAAAATAGATCATTACGCCCGCTGCAATGAATATGCATCTCTGGATGAATACCTCGCCGAAATCGAGCGGGAAGTCATTCTCGGCGCGCTGGAAGCCGTGCGTTGGAATAAAACCGTCGCCGCGCGGGAATTGGGTATTACTTTCCGCTCCCTGCGCTATCGCCTGCAAAAACTCGGGCTGGAATCGGACTGATTGCAGCGGCAATTTCCTACATAAACTCTTTCTCCGTCCCGTCAGAATAATTCCAGAATGACATTTGAGCCAGGGAGGGCTTATGACCAGGGAACGGGGTTTATCCCTTATCGACTTCTTCATTGCAATCTCCATTGCCGCGCTGCTGCTGAGTTCGGGATTACCTGATTTGCGCAACTTCATGTTGAAGCAAAGCACCACTGCGGAGACACAGCAGATTTTGCGTCATCTGAAAAAGACACGGGAACTCGCCGTATTTTCTGGGCGGGATATGATTTTCTGCGGCGTCGATACCGAGAATAAATGTGTGGGCGACAACTTTCAGCGTTTCGTTATCTTTTTTGATCAAAACGGCAATCGCAAAGTCGACGCCGGAGAGACAGTAGAATCAGAACTGGAATTAAAATATTCAGGCAAAGTCAGTCTGCGGGTCGGCACCGGGAGTTATTTTCGCTTTACACACACCGGTGAAACCCGTCCCTCTGGAAGCGTGTTTCTCTGTCCCGCCGACCGTGATCCTCAGCTCTTTCGGCGGATATCCACCAATTTTACGGGACGCCCTTATATTGCTCGACCTGGTCCCGGCGGGATGGTTGTGAGAGTAGATGGCGATCCGATCGAATGTGGCTAAATTTAGCGCGGACCGCCTGATCAACTGGACTCCCAACAAACACTCGTGGTGTCACGATTGTCGCGGCTGGAGGCGCGGCGGACGCCGAGGTTATTGATCGACATTCTTTCGCATTCCTTGTCGTCCGCTTGCTCACCTTGGGCAATCGCGACAATCGTGTAACAACTGCTGTT
>JBQGED010000448.1:0-8277 GCA_052039425.1 Sphingobacterium griseoflavum
CACAGGGAATATCCTTCGCGAGCCAGTTCGGAGGATTCAGCGGAGAGTTGCAGAACCCGGAGATTCGCCTGCAGACGCTGATCAATGTCGCCCAGATCTTGATTGGTGTAATCAGCTCTGGTCAAAGCCCGGCATCGCTGAAACCACAGGAAACTTGCGTCATCCACGCAGCGCTCGAAAATGGCATCATAGCCAGGGCGCAGGTAGGTCTTTTGCACTACTACCACGAATCAACCCATAATATTCTTTTTGTTGTGAAATAACGGATCGCCCATGCGACAAACGTTTTTACCCTCGAATTTCACATCAAACGAATACATCATAAATTCGCACACGCCCATCTGATCATTGCTGATTACACCTTTGGCCACGCCCGGTTCATCACCTGTGCTGCGGGAATATTCTGCGCCTTTTACCATGGGCATTTGGCCGTCCGTTTTGACGGATTTCGGACCTTTGCTGGTGTCCGATGCCATGCCGATATTGGGGTAGGGGATAGGCACTGGGCCCGGCGGTGTTTTGCAAACATCCGGAAATACAATGCTGAGTCCGCCACTTCCTTTGTGGACAATTCCGCGGCTGTTAGCAAAAGTTGTCTGAGCCATAAGATCTCCTTCAGCGAAGTATATTGACGCTGATCTGGCGAATTTTACGTGCGTGTTTGTCGCAAATGTAGGTGGAGCGCCACACCATACTCACTTGTAACTGGTTGGGTTGGATATGGACTGTTTCCAACATAAATGGCGCCGCAACTTCAGTTGCCTGTAAATGAACATGATTAACGAGGTTGATTCGCGGCAGCTTGAAGGACTGCTCACCCATCGGGTGCATGCCGGTAATAAATACAGGTTCATCGCCAGCTAAAAATCCAGGATAAATTTGATCATCCGGCGCGCAGTTATTGAATCGTGGATCAAAATTTTCGGGCAAATAAGGTGCGCGATTATATTGCCAGTGATCATCATAAGTCCCGGCAAATGTCGCTCGCGGATACCAGTGGGGCGCTACAGGAGCGAAGCAAGCCGGAGAGGGACGCATGCCAAATTGCTGGATCAGCTGCGCCGGATTTTCCAGATTGGGCAGCGGCCATGTCTCAACTTCCGTTTCAGTAAGGTCGCCGGAAAAGCCTATTCCCACTGGATTCCGTTCTTCCTGTTGATGCAATTTACCATCCACCAATAATGTGCCGCCAAAAGCCCGTTCATAGGCCAGCGGCATTTTTGTAAATGGTTGCGCCTGCGTTATTCGGCCATGCTCCCACATGCGGTCGCCAGATACTTTGACGACTTTGTGTAAATCCGCCACCTGAAGTGACACGTCCAACTGACGCACCTCTTGGGCGTCGCGGCTAAAAGCCGTGCCCGTCATCACAATGTCAGTTCCCGCCTTGCCAGTGTGGTAATCCGATGCAATCACCAAGCTTGAATGCCCGATTTCTCCGCAATACTCATCCTTTTTTTGCGGTTCAGCTTGTTCTGGTGCAAGAATCAGTTTGGGGAAAAAAATAAATGTTGCTTTTACAAGAACGTAGAGTGTCTCTATTCCCTGCTCATTGGGAAATACAGCTATATCAGCAGCAAACGGCGTATTGTTTTTCAGCTGAAACATCTACTTTTTCTCATTCCTGGAGATTACATCAGTTCACCTGAACTGATCCGCCGAGGATACGATTGACCCCACTCGCCCGGCTCAATAAATATTTTCCGCGAATAACGATTTTTCCGGCTTTGGTCAAGGTGATGCTGGCATCACCACATTTAAGCACCACTTCCTCCTCGCCTTCGATAATCACCTGGCGACCGTCAACTTTCACAACCTCTGGCGGCGCAGCAACGGAGCTGGTTTCAACGCTTTCCGCTGGTAAGACAAAATTCTCCAGCAATTCATCCAGCGGATTGTGGATAAAACCCATAATCACCGGCCTGCGTAAATCACCAGATGCGAACAACAATGCCACCTGCCGGCCGATATGCTGGCGCGTCACCGGCAAAGTGGATACTGCCGCATGCGGCGCCGCATCCGGGTTGCAATCATAGTCCACTAGCGGTGTTCCCTGCGCATCAAGATCTTTCAGCTGCCCAAGAATAATCTCGCCGGGCGCGAGCACGGGTTGGGCGCCGTTGAGCGCAGTGTTCGTCGACTTGGATATTGAATTGATCATAACATTCAGTTGCTGGTTACCTTGCTGCCTTTCAACACCACATTGCCGGATCCCTTCACGTTGATATTGTTGCCGGAAATGGTGATATCGCCATTTTTTTTCATCACGATGGAAGCAGCGCCGGTTTTCAGCGTGATCTGGTCGTCAGCCTGGAGCGTAATGGTTTTGGCGCTGAGCGAATATTCCTTGGTTACTTTTTCCGTATATTTACCGCTGACACTTTCCTGCAGATCCTTGCCGACGGTAATGGCCATATTTTTGCCGATGCTTTCCGTGTGGTTTTCACCGATATCAATACTGATATTTTTACCCACACTGAACGTCATATTCTTGGCAATCGACTCGGTCTGGTTGCCACCGATGGTTTTGTTGCGGTCTTCCTTGATTTCGTAGGTCTCATTTTTACCAACCATTTTGTTGCGGTTGGCTTCTACTGTGAGGCTTTGATCATTTTCCACATGGGTATCAAAATCTTTTTCCGCGTGCAGATAAACCTGCTCGCTGCCTTTTTTGTCTTCAAAGCGGAATTCGTTGAAATTTTGCGCGGTACCGCCTTTGGTGGAACGGCTTTTGATGCCGCTCTGGGTTTTGGAGCTGTAAACCGGTTTGTTCCAGCCGTTGTAAACGGAGCCTGTCACCAGCGGCCGGTCCGGATCGCCGTCCAGGAAATTGACGATGACCTCGTGACCTATGCGGGGAATAAATGAGGTGCCCCATTGATTGCCGGCCCAGCTTTGCACCACGCGGATAAAACAAGTGCTGTTCTCATCGCTTTTGCCCTGACGATCCCAGTAGAACTGCACTTTGATACGGCAGTGCTCATCGATATAAATTTCCTCCCCTGCGGGGCCGACCACAATTGCCGACTGCGGACCTTTCATCAAAGGCTTTTCGTGAATTGGCTGCGGTCTGAAATGAATCTTCGCGGGGATACAGATGAACTCGTTGTAATATTCCGGCTGGCCGTCCTGCCCTGAAAAAAAGCTCGCGTCGGTGACATGGTGGCGTACGGATACCAGAATATAATTGTCGCGCTCGGCCGCCGTATCGTGTTTTGCCAACTTAAATTTCCCGCCAGCATAAAAGCTCGAACAATCGCTCGCACCTTCCACCAGATCACGGAACGTCTCCTCCGCCTCCAGGCGAATTTTGACTAAATCTGCGCCTGCGGAATAATCGTATAGGCTTGCGTAATTGTAGTGTTCAAATTTGCCGTTATTGGCAAAGGTGCTTTTGGTTTTGGTGGAGGTTTTGAGGTCCTTTTTCGGCTCTTTGAAGTTGTAATCGTTGAGCGTCCAATGGCCTTTCTTGAATTTATGAAAGTGTTCCCAGCGATGTATCTGGGTATTGGGCATATTGCCTTTGGAATATTCCAAATTGGTTTCTTTTACTTCTTCATAAGCATTCAGTTGATCGACCAAAATTAACTTATGTTGGCTATCAGTGTGCTGAAAATAGTAGGCAATACCTTCTTCTTCAAGTAGGCGCGAAACAAAATGAAAGTCGCTTTCGTGGTACTGGACGCAGTATTCCCGCGGTTTTCCGCCGCTAGCTTTGAATTCGAAATGCGTAAATCCGAGTTCATTAAAAACTTCGGTAACGATTTGTTTGGTATTTTTTTCCTGGAAAATCCGACAATTTTGTGTGCGCGTGAGAAACCACAACCACGGAACCATGGTCATGCGGTAGCGACGATAATTGTGCGGGCCGACTTCACCAAAGGTGAATGATGAAATAAAGCCGTTAAAACAGCGCTTGTGTTCGTTCTGAATCGTAACGGTTGCGGCTTTCCCTACAATTTTATCCGGCGAAATTTGATGGTTGTCGGAGTAAAGCTCCAGCTCGTATTCAAATAATCCGGAGATATATTCGGTACCGCTCAGTGAAGTGATAACAAAGGTATCTTTGCCGAGAGAGAAATCCGTGATGGATATCAGGCGATGTTCTTGCGTGATTTGTCCCATATAACAGTACCTTGTCTGAAGTCTGAGCTTTTAAAGGCCTACCCAGCTCGTCCTTGAGGAGTCCATTTGACCAACTGCGATGATCTATAACACCCCAAAACTACAAATAGCCCGCTCGCTTTGCTTGCAGGCTATTTCCTGGGATTGGGCACTGTGACGCGCCCTGTATATCTGCCGAATTACAGCGGTTTTGCCGTGGTGAGATCGTAGCCAGCGCGCTGCGGGCTCTTACCGGCGTTTTTCTTGTCGAAATCGTGGTAATTGACCAGCAGTTTGGCGTAGCTCAGCGTAATGCTCTCTACCGGATCGCTCTCGCCGCCAGCAGAAATTGAGTAGCCGCTAACCAAGCAATCGTGCAATTCGTAGTCCATAAACTGGGTAACTTTATCCGCGCCAGTTTGGACAAACTTGATTTTTACCAGCTTACCGGAAGAACCAGTAACAGATTCTTTGAAGAGCGGAGTGGAAGAAATGTCAGCATTTTTGGTGAAAGTAATTTCACTCAAGCTTGGACGGGTTGCTTCACGGTTGGCCATGTGACCTGCCTCCATGGTGATACCGCGTCCCACGCCGAACTGGATTGAATGAGCGGAAATATGATTGGCGAAACCTTCCGCAGTCACGTTGCCAGGGATTCCTTCGTATTCGATGTAGATGGCCATGTAGTGTTCTCCATAATTCAATTGTGTTGTGTTGAGCTGGTACCTTGTCCTGATAGAGCTGCAACACACTCTGCAGAAACCTTGCAGAAAAGAAACTTGATGTCTCTATCGTGGATGAGCTGTCTGCTTCAATGCGCCAGCGCCGCTAACGATAAGCGAACCCCACTGGGAATTGCAACGGCAAACAAGCAAATAGAGAAAAAAAATCCAATAAAAATTATTTAATACTATCAATGGCTTAATGTAAAAAAACCCGGCGCACAGCACCTCTGGATTGACGTCTTTTTGCCCTTTTTGCTTATGCAAAAGAGTTGCCAGGGAAAACAAATCGTTTATAAAAGCCGTCGCCGCTCGTCGGGTCAATGCCAGCGCCATTTGCGGTTGCGTCGACCTAACATAGCGGCAGCGAGTATTCCCGCTAGTGCGCCAAAGGCGTGGCCCTCGAAAGACACTCCGGGTTGATTGGGCAGCACGCCCATAATCATCCCGCCATAGAGAAGAATCACCGAGCAGGAAATCATGAAATTCATCACACTTTTTTCGAACAGCGCGAGGGTGATCGTCAAGCTCCATAGTCCGAATATCCAGCCGCTTGCACCTATATGGATCGCCGTGCGCCCAAAAAGCCATACCAACACGCCGCCAACAATGATGATGAGCAGACTTGCCTGGGTATAAAAGCGCTTGCCTCTCACCAAGCAAAGGCTGCTGAAAATCAGCAGACCCACCGAGTTATTGGCGAGATGGAGCCAACTGCCATGAAGGAACGGCGCTGTAAATATAAACGGTAGGCTGACTAGCTCCCGCGGATGTATACCAAAAACGCGCAATACACCACCGGTGAATTCATTAACCATCTGCATCAAAAACATGATCAACAGTATTTGGAAAACCAGGGTCAATCCAGAGCGGGACAAAAATCGCTTCATCGCAATACTCAGGGAATACCGGCCTCATCTTCGCGCAGCAGGGTCAGCTGCAGAAGCTCATGTGTGGCGATTACCACTACCACCATGGGATGGCAACAAACTGAGCAATCTTCAATGTAGCTCTGTTCCGGTATCGAGCAATCCACCACCAATTCGATATGCTCCCCGCAATAGGGGCAAAAATCCGACAGAGTATCCAGCATAAATTCAGACCTCAAAAAATCTCTGTACCAAGTACTATATTGTTAATTTTCGCCGTCGCGGGTTTGTATGTCCGATCTTGATTTATGGCAACAGCTTTTGATCTGCCTGATATTCGCCTGGAGTGGCTTTGTGCGTTCCGGCCTAGGATTTGGTGGCGCACTTATGTCCATGCCGTTTCTGTTGCTGATCGACAATCGTCCGCTGGTGTATCTGCCGATTATTGCCATTCATTTGTTGATCTTTGCCAGCATTACAGTGATACAAAATCACCGGCGCAACTCCAGCGAAGAAAAAGGTAGCGTTGATTGGGTGTATCTCAAACGCGCGTTGTTGATCATGATCGGACCCAAGCTGGCGGGCGTATTCGGTTTGATTACGCTGCCCAATCACATTATGAGCGGGATTATTTTCGCCATAGTCGCCGCTTATTCCTTTACTTATATATTCAATAAGCCTTTTCGCAGCACTAATCCGCTGATCGATGTAATTTTTCTCGGACTCGGAGCTTATATCAGCGGCACATCTCTGATTGGCGCTCCGCTGATCATGGCGGTATTCGCCAATCATGTGACGCGCAGCCAATTGCGCGATACCTTGTTTGTGCTGTGGTTTATTCTGGTCACCATCAAAATGGTGGCTTTTGTGTTGGCAGATGTGGATCTGCAATGGATTATGCAGCTCTGGCTGCTGCCCGCTGCGGCAATCGGCCACATTATCGGCTTGCGCTTTCATGATTATTTATTGAGCCAAGACAATAAATTTTTCTTCCGTGTTTTGGGCGCGGTTCTGCTGTTTACCAGTATTTTAGGTCTCGTCAAAATTATCGCGGAATGACCTATATCCTGCCGAAACGCAATGCGCTGACCGCCAGACACAACCAACCGAGAATAAAACACAAACCACCCAATGGTGTAACAGGGCCCAACCAACGCGGCCCGCCCAGGGCGAGCCAATAGAGACTGCCGCTGAATAGAAGTATTCCCGCAACAAACAAATACCCTGCGGCGTTCAACCAGCCGTTGGCGATGGATTTGCTCCAGAGGATCCCCACCACACATAAAATCAAAGCATGGTAAAAGTGGTATTGCACCCCGGTTTGCCATACACCGAGATAATGTTCGCTAAGGCGGCTTTTGAGACCGTGAGAGCCGAATGCGCCGAGGGAAACTGCAAAAAAGCCGTTGATCGCGGCAATAAATAAAAAGATGTTGGCGTTAAGCATAATCATTGGCCTCTAAGTGAGATTGTTTTCCCAGATGCCATCCATAAAATCCAGCGCCGCCTGATGGCGAATCGTTTTACGGTGATTGGCCCAAAGCCGAGCGATCTGATCCTGGCGGCATACCTTGCGGTCTACCAATACCCGGGTTTTCAATTCACCAATCGGCTTTTGAGTCGGGCATTTGCTGAACACCAGCTGGTTGCTGATCATGTCCAGGAATGGCCCCGACTTACTGGTAGGCATAATAAAAATCAGCTGCAGACCGAGGCTTTCCGTGAGATAGCGGATTACCTCTCGCGAGCGAGTTTCGTCCATTTTTGAGAAGGCTTCATCCACCATCACCATGCGCAAATGAGATTTGCCTTCATTAAAGCGAAATGCCGAAGTCACGGCGGCGGCGCGAATAATATAAGCAGGGGTTTCCAGCTGACCACCAGAGCCTGTGCCGTATTGACTCAGGGCGATGGGCTCCTTGTTTTCCGGCTGCTTGTAGATTTCGTAACGCCGATAATTGCGATAATCGCTGATGCGCGCCAATTCGCGGTGCGCTGTCTGTTGATCTTCGTCCAGCAGCATGCCGAGCAGGCGGTCGCGAGTGGCGGCCTGTTTCGGCGGCAAATCCAGTTCGAACAAAGTGGCACCATCGCCGAGATTGGGGATATTGATGATGGTTTTGAAGAACTGCCAATACTCCTGATATTCCGGTACCCATTCCATGGCGAAATAAAAGCGCTCTCGATCGCTGCCAAAACAATGATGGCTCAATTCGCGGTTGAGATCTTCGAGAATATTTTTTCCCTCGTTGATCGCCTGATAAATCGAGTGGCAGAGGTTAGTGACAAACGCCGTATTGAAGCTGTCCTTCAACTGCCGCAACTGCCGGTGGCGTTCCACCAGGATATTGTTTTTCAGGCGGTTGTGCAGCGCCTCTACGGCACCCGCAATATGCACCCAATGCTGAAAGAACGCGGCGGAATGCAACTCGGCGAAAGCCGTGTCGTAAATTAATTGATCCTGGGTAGCCGCGGATTGATTGTGGATCTGCGTGATCTTGAACAGCTCCCGCTCCAAGAAATTCAGACGCTCACTGCAGCTGCGAATCTGTTCCTCGTAATCCTCGTCGTCGTTGCACGCA
>JBQGED010000449.1:0-3934 GCA_052039425.1 Sphingobacterium griseoflavum
AACTTGTTGCCGCGCACCAGGGCGTTGTAGCCGAGCACCGCCGGAATCGCCACCGCCAGACCGAAAGCGGTCATGATCAGCGCCTCACCGACGGGGCCAGCAACTTTGTCGATGCTCGCTTGGCCGGATACACCGATGCCCACCAAGGCGTGATAGATCCCCCAAACGGTACCAAACAGGCCAATAAAAGGTGCTGTGGAACCAACAGACGCCAAAATAGCGAGGCCCCTTTGCAGCCGCTCGGCGGCCTCATCAATGGAGCCGCGCAAACAGGCGGTGAGCCATTCCGCGAGGGGTAGGTGGCCGTGCAGATCGGTTTTGTGATTGCTGTGATGATCCAGGGCTGCCTGACCTTCTTCCGCGAGATGGCGGAAGTGATTGTCCGGCCGGCTGGCGCCGAGCATATGCAGGCCTTCCGCAAAACTTTGCGAGTGCCAGAAGTCGGCGAGCGCGCGCGCGGGCTTGCGCAGTTGGAACAGGCCCCAGGCGCGCACCACTATGACGTACCAGGACGCGACTGACATCAGCAGCAATATGGCGGCAACCGTCTTGATGACGATGTCGCCTTGCGTCCAGAGCGCCTCAATGCCGTAAGGGTTATTCATAAGGGTTACCTCGTTCAAACTCGCTTAATTGAGAGAAAATTCCACTGGTTGCAGATACCAGTACTCGATCGCCGTGCTACCGCGTTTGGCCGGGGTGTAACGCCAGCGCTTCACGGCTTTTACCGCTGTCTCATCCAGGCGCTTGAAGCCGCTGGATTCTTTTATATGGATCTCGCCGACACTGCCATCGGGGAGGATCAAAATTTCCAACAGCACCACACCTTGTTCTTTCATGCGGCGTGATAACACCGGATAGGCCGGCGCCGGATTATTCAACGGGTTGGCATCCATCTGTGGCGGCGTGATCGGCGCGCCCAGGCTGTCGTTGTCTTCCGTCGCTGGCATGGCCGCCGGCGCGGTCGGCGGCGGTGGTGCCTCCTCGATCACTTCCTGCGGCTGGCTGATGGCTTTCTCCGACGGCGGCAATTCAACCGGGGGTTTGGGCTTTGGCGGCTCTTTTGGCTTGGGCTTGGGTTTCGGCTTGGGTTTTTCCGGTTCCGGTGGCACGGGTTCCGGGGGCTGCTCTTTGGCACTGGGGGCTTGTACGGTTTCTGCCGGAGGGGCCGGCAGCAGAATACCCTGCACTGTCGGTAGGACCAGCTCCTGGGTTTTGGGTGCGGGTGTCCACAAGGCGAGGCCAATAGCGCCGCCGTGAAGCGCGATTACCCCGATAAGGGCAACTAGGGATTGCAGGCGGCTGCTCATGCGCCCCGGCCCCGAGATGTGGCCTGCGCGGAGGAAGAAGAAGGTTCGCGGGTAAGCAAATCTAACAACATAGAATCCAGAAAAAATCAGCAAGGGGTTACCTTGCTGAAACACGTACAGGGCAGCATCACCCTGGGGACATCATGAAGAAAGGGCAGGCATCAAACTGTGATGCAGTTAATCTAAATGATAAATATTCGCATTTGATCTCGTGAATTCTAAGGAGCTATCGCGGTGAAATCAACTGCTAATTCAACGTGATGTTTTGCCTGTGACAACCAAGGTCAAAGGCCGTAGTAAAACAGGGGACCAAGCCAGCAGCATACTCACCACAAACGCGGATCCGGCGAGCAACATTATCCACACCAGTGCTGCCATGGAGGCGTGATCTGCCATTAGACAGAACATCAGCGCGCCAGCCAGTGCCACCGCCCCTGCAGTTCGCAACATCTTCTGGTTAGGACCGGTCGACGCCTTGCTAACCTGCCGCCAGTGCACCTCCAGCGACAGGGCCAGGAACCCCATACCGATCCAGGCGCACAGGGCGCCCAAAAATAAAAGACCGGCATCAGCCATGGGCCACCTCTAGATCTTTCAGCGATTGATCCACAACCGTCGTGCGGATGACCTCCCGGCGGCGCAACTCCCGCGCTGCGAGGACGCTCAACGCCGCGCAAGCCAGCAGGCTCAGGTCAACCCCTGCCACTGGCCAATAGGCAAACAAAGTGCGGCCCAGATGGTCACCCGTGGTAATCCAATTAAGCGTCACCGCAGCGAGCGCCAGTGCGGCCAATGTCCAACATTGCTCACGCCATGCCGGAGAGATTCTTCCGGAGGCGACCGGCGCGCTGCGCAGGAGAGCGTGCAGCAGCGTCAGTGCCCACGCTCCCCAGAAGGCCATCTTTTCCCACTCACCTTTGCCAATGAGGTCGCCAGGTAACATGCGGTTGGCCACCAGCATGGTCGCGGTGGCTACCAACATGCCGGTGACCACGGTGACGCCGAGAGCGTCCACGATGCGGCTGCCCTGACCGCTGACTTTCGCATGCTGCTTTTTGCGTTTTTCGACAAAAAAGATAAAACCTGTGGCGATGCAAGTGCAGCCGAGAAGCCCGCCGAGCACATACAGCCAGCGCAGGAACCAGTGTTCGAAATGCTGCAAGTGCAGTCCGGTGAGGAATTCATTGATATTCGCGACCAGGCTGCGGGGCGGATCTTCCCGCAGCAATTCACCGGTGCTGGCTTTGAAATGAATGCCTTCGCCCACCAGGGCCACGCGATCGCTGCCGGCTCGATAAATGCTCACGTAACCGTTGCTGTCACCCAGGTGATGCATCATCAGAAAGCCCACTTCGCCGGGCATATCGCGGTCCGCCCAGCGGCGTTTGGCTTCCGCCACCATGGCGTCCACAGAAGCGAGCCCGGCGGGTACACCAGAGCGTTCATGCGGCAGGCCGGTTTCCTCCGCCTCCAAAACTTCAGCGCGGTCGTGCAGCGGTTTGAGCAAGGTGTCGCCAAGTGGCAGATAGAGCCAGGCGGCAAAAATCACTAAGCCGGTGAAAGCAAAAAAGAAGTGGAAGGGCAGGGCGACCACGCCGGTCATATTGTGCAGATCCAGCACACTGCGCTGAGTCTGTTTTTGCGGGCGGAAGGTAAAAAATTCGCGAAAAATTTTGCGGTGGATAATGACCCCGCTGACCAAAGCGGCAAGCATTACCAGGGCGGCGAGGGCAACTACCCAATAGCCGATGTTTTTCCAGTGCCAGTTCAAACTGTAGTGCAACGGATAAAAGAACTCGCTGCCGATCTTTAATTGATCATTGCGCAGGAGCTCGCCGCTGCGCGGATCTATGGTGACATTCCCGTGGATGTGGTTGTGTCCATCCATATCTTTCGGCAGGGGCACTCTAAAGCCCACGCCCATGATCAATACCGGGTCGCGATGGGTGGTGTAGGCCCAGTACTCGTCCGCTGGCAATTCCAGGCGCGGTGTCATAGGACCTTTATTAGCGTCGTGGAGCAGCGGCATGGCCGCCGCGTATTCCCGTTCATCCGGCTCGACTGCTTTCAGGATGGGCAGCAGCATGGTGTCGAAAGAGGGCATGGGTTGAGGTTCGAAGCGCGTTTCCGGAATAGCCCAGCGATCGATTTCACGGTCGAATACCGACAAGGCGCCAAAGAAAAACACCACGATCAGCACGAAGCCGAGGGCGAGACCGAACCAAGTGTGCATCCAGGTCATCGCTTGGCGAAAATTGGAAAACATCTTCTATACCCCCACCACACTTTTCTGAATCAACCATGCCGCGCCAGTCATTGCCGCGCCGCCACCCAGGAGAACCAGCCATACGCTGGTGATACGGGATACCGAAAAGGACCAGACAAACGCGGCGAGAAACACCAAAAAGGCAACGATTAGCACGCCGGTTTCCGCTTTGTGGAAATCGACCCCAAGGGCAACCAGTGCGGCTATGCAAAATGCTGCGAAGCCCCAAGTAAACGCATAACCGCCCAAAACACTTGCCGCTGCCAGATGCGCGCCGCGCCAAAAGGTCATCTGCATGGGTTAACTCCGGAAACCTAGATCGTAAAAAGTGCGACCGTGACGCTAAAAAGAAGCCGTC
>JBQGED010000450.1:0-2915 GCA_052039425.1 Sphingobacterium griseoflavum
TGCGCTCAGCGCTGAATATAGTAAGTGCACGGCCGAGGGGCGCCTCGCCGTTGCAGGTGATGGTTTGGATCACGCTACCATCCACCGTTTCCCGTGAGCTTTCGCCCGCGACGGTGCGCTCGCCAAGGCTGCTGCAGTTGGCGAAAAGCAGAATGAACGCAACTAGACAAAAAATCTTTTGCAGACTTAGCCCGATTTATCTTTGTTGTTGTATGACCCTTACCCTGGGACTTTTTTAACCCGGCGTTTGGGCGCTGTGGCGCGTAATGTATCAGACCTGACACACTCTGCCAGCCCCTAAAAGCGATTCCTTCTGCCGCGCCTGCGGCCTTATGTCACCAAACTCGCACATTTGAAGGGGTTTGGATAGGACACGTAGTCGATCACATCACCCACGCCTCATCCTGGAAGCTCTGGAAATGATCATGGTAGGATGCGGCTCTGTTTTTCCGTTCTCAATGGAATGTAACGCACGTTTTATCGCAGGGACCTATGGACATCATCATCCGTACTCAAGCTGGCAAACAATACCAGCTGATCCGCCAGGATAAACCTACCCGCCACACCAACACCGTTTACCAGTCGCCGGAGCAACTCAAGACTCTGTTCGCCGGTGCCGAGCCGCTGAGTCCTTCGACTTGGCCTGCCTTGTGGCAAAAACTTCGCCCTGCCGACGGCGCCGTTTCAGGGAACTCCGCAGCAATAATTGACGCGTTGCAGGATCTGGCGGGCAAGCAACTGCTGCATATAGTGCCCTTCGAGCCTTACCGCAAAAAACGGGGCTCTAATCGCGGTGCGAAGGGCGGCTCGGGGGGCGGCGGTGAAGACAGCAATCTCGGCGCTGCGCCACCAGTGCCCACTCCTGCGTCGATCACACCACCCGCCCTCGCTAAAGCCTTCTCTGATGACGCCGCCATCACAAGTGAGGCCCCCGCCAAAGGCAATGACACCGCCGTCGCCGAATGTAAAACCGAGGGCGAGCCCATCAGCATGATCTCTGGAGAGGAGCTACTGCAGCTGACGGACTGTGTGCTGCCTGGGCCGGTAGCTTTTGCCTGGACGCGTACCTACCGCAGTTCCCACAGCCGCGACGCGGGATTGGGCTGCGGTTGGACTTATACCGGCAGCGAGCATCTGGAATTGAATGGGCACGAGGTGCTGTATCACGACAGCGACGGCCGCACCGTGCTGTTCCCGCTACCGAAAGTGCATCAACGCAGCCGTTATATTCCGGAAGGGCTGATCCTCGACCGCATTGCCGAAGATGCCTTTATCCTGCGCCAGGACGGGCACTCTCTGCGGGTATTTACCCGCTCTGGTGCTTTTTCCAGCTATTTGCGCCTGACGCAACTGCGCCATCACGCCTATGTTCCTGCCGGCAACGTGCTGGGGATGAAGCAGGCGGAATCCGGCTTCGCCATCAACTTGTATTACAACGAGCACAGTCAACTCACCCAGTTGCAAGGCAATTGGGGCAAAAGTCTAGTGCTTAGTCGCAATGGCGAAGGGCACATTATTCGCGTTGAATTAAAAGATCGCGCCAGCGGCGCGCGCAAAATCTTCGCGGAGTACGACTACGATTCCCACGGCGATTTAATTGCCCAGCGCAATGCCAGAGGTGTTGGCGAAAAATATGAATACCACAACCATTTAATCCAGAAGCGCACTCTGGTCACCGGTTTCAATTTTTATTTCGAATGGGATGGCGAGGACAGCAGTGCGCGCTGTATCCACCAATGGGGCGACCGCGGAATTTACGATTACCGTTTTGAATGGTCTCCAGATCAGCATCGCAGCAAGGCGATTGACAGTCGCGGCAAAATCCGCGAGTACGAATATAACCAATACGGCCAGATTGTCGCCGAATTGGATTGTGAAGGTGGCTTGCACCAATACGCCTACGAACGTGGACGCAAACGCCGTTATACCGACCCCGAAGGCAATACCACTGAATATTTCTTCGACCGCCATAACAATCCAGCAGGTTATCGCGATGCTTTGGGCAATCGTGTGGCGCTCAGTTGGTTTCAGGGACGGCTCAGCAGCATCACCGATAAAGACAAAAGCCATTGGCGGCGGGAGTACGACAACAAAGGTCAAGTGATCGCGCTGATCGATCCGTTTCTGCAAGCTACTCGTTACACCTATAACATTGACGGCATGCTTGCGAGCGTCACCGATCCTATGCAGCGCACTACGCGCTATGAGTGGTCTGCGCAGGGCGAATTACTGGCCATCATCGATCCAGAAGGCCATCAGCGCCGCCTTAGCTACGACACCTGGGGTCAACTCGCCACAGCGGAAATTATTTTGGCGGATGGCGTCAGTGCTGGGAAAGTCCAGTTTTGTTATACGCCTACAGGTCGGGTGGAAAAAGTGGTGGCGCCCAATGGCGACACCACCCATTACACCTATAACGACAACGATCAGTTGGTTCGCCATAGCGACCCGCAAGGGCGCACCACCGAATTTAAATACGACGGTTTGAGCCAGGTGATCGAGCGTGTGGACCCGGAAGGCCACAAGCTCAAATACGAATACGATAGCGAGCGCAATCTCACCGCGCTGATCAATGAAAAAGGCGAGAAATACCAGTTCTTCTACGATGGCAACGAGCGCTTAATCAAAGAAATCGGCTTTGACGGACGTATTCAACATTACAAATACGATAAAGCCGGCCGCCTGATCAAACATCTGGATGCGGGTGAAGTGATGACGGAATTCGAGCGCGATGCGCTCGGGCAGTTGCTCACTCGCACCAGCCGCGCCATTACCAAAAAATCGACTGAACCTGAAGTTACCCGGTTTAATTACGATACCAAAGGGCGTCTGCTGGAAACCTACAACGCGCATCAGTTTGTTTCTTTAACCTATAACGCTTTTGGCAATCTCACCAAGGAACACCACAGCGATTT
>JBQGED010000451.1:0-3408 GCA_052039425.1 Sphingobacterium griseoflavum
AATGATTGGTGGTCTCATCCATACCGCTGCGCGGTGGATCCACAAATACTGTGGAAAACTGATAATCCTGCAGGGCGACGTTTTTTAAACGTTCGTAGCTGCGCACCTGATTAAACGCACCGGCAATATCCTCTGCAGCCATTCGAACAAAGGTGATGTTGTTGACCTGGTTCAATTCGCAATTATGCAATGCGGATTGAATGCTGGATTTGGCGACTTCGGTGGCTAACACTTTGTTGAAGTTGCGCGAGAGCGGCAGGGTAAAATTTCCGTTGCCGCAATAAAGTTCCAGCAGATCACCACCGAGGCCGCGACTGTTTTGCGCGGCCCATTCCAGCATGTCCCGACAGACATAACCGTTCGGTTGAGTAAAAGAGCCTTCAAGCTGATGATAGCGATAAGGCCTGCCGGCGATATTGAAGCATTCGTAAATAAAATCTCGCGATAAAACCCGTTTTTGTCCGCGGCTGCGGCCGATGATATCGGTCTGCAACTGCTGCGCAGCGATTTCCGCCTGAGCCTGCCACTCATCGTCCAGCGTTTTGTGATAAATCAACGTTACCAGCGACTCGCCGATGGTGCTGGTGAGAAATTCGATTTGGAAAAGTTTGTGACGCAGGATTTGATTGGTATTCAAATAATCGCGCAGGCGCGGCATCAACGCTTGGATGGTTGACGAACCGGCGGCGAAAGTGTCCACGGTATAGGCGCTGCGGCTGCCGGGTTCGAACATGGCGTAACTGACACCATCATCGGAATGCCATGCCTTGAACTCTGCCCGCATGCGATATGCCTGTGGCGGAGAGGGAATGACCTCAATTTCCGTGATGCGGAATTCTTCAAATTCGGCCAGCGTTTGAGTGTATTTGGCCTGGAGCTGTTGCTGATAATCGTCGTTGGAAAATGTCATGAAGATACAGTCGGTGATGTCCGCACAATACAGCGGATTATTCGTTCACGGGTTTTTTGCTGAGTTTACGTTGCAAGGTCCTGCGGTGCATTTTTAATTGCCGCGCGGTTGCGGAAATATTGCCGTTGTTGTCCGCCAATGCCTGTTGAATATGTTCCCACTCCACCCGGCGCAGCGGCAAAACATGGTCAACGCTGCTTACATCATTGGTGGGCACATTGTCTTCGCAAAAAGCATTTAGGATCTGCTCAATAGTTGCGGGTTTGGCGAGATAGTTCACCGCACCCAGCTTAATCGCCTGCACGGCGGTAGCGATGCTGGCATAGCCCGTCAGTACCACTACTTTTAATTCCGGTTTTTGCTGCAAAATTTTATCGAGCAATTCCAGGGAGGAGCCGTCGTCCAATTTCAAATCCAGCAGTGCCCAATCGTAGGCCGCGGCGTCGCAGTCCGCTTTGACGGCGGTGATATTGGCGAAATGCTTGACCTCGTAGCCGCGCCGGATAAGCGCCCGCACGGTGACCGATGCCAGTACCGCATCGTCCTCGACGTACAGAATTCGCTCTACCTTTTGGCTCATAGGTGCTTGTTGCAAAGTATTCATCCGGTCAGGTTTCCGCCAACGGCAGCGTGACGATAATGCGTGTCTGCACGTTTTCTGCGGCGGCAGTATCCCCATCGAAGGTGCCGATTGCAACCGTACCGCCCAATCGTTCGATGGTGCTGTTGGCGAGGAATACGCCTATACCCAGACCGGTTTCCTTGGAGGAATGCTGCGGCTTGCCCCAGCGATTCAGTACCCGCTGCGGCATACCGGGACCATCGTCGTTAATGGTGATCAGTAATAAGGCCTCGCGATCCGCAAATTCCACTTTCACAAGGTCGCGCGCAGCCTCCACGGCGTTGTCGATCAAATTGATCAGCGCGTGGCGCAGCAGCAGGCTGTGCGGCACTTGCCGTGCCGAGCAGGAATCGGTGCATGTGATCTGCGGCGGACGCAAGGGCTGAACAATCGCGTAATGTTCGCTTAACGCCTCCGCCAGGTGCGTAACCAGTTCAAGTTGCGGCGGTTCGCGTTCCTGGTCGGCCAGCAGCGAGAGTTTTTTCATGGTGTCTTTGCAGCGGCTGATCTGAGCCAGCATCAAATCTATGTCCTGGCGTTTTTCAGTGGTGTCTGCGTTGTGGTGCATTTCGCCGAGTAACACCGTAAGGGTCGATAACGGCGTGCCGAGCGCGTGTACCGTGGAGGCGGCGAGGGTGCCTATGCCGATCAGCTGTTCGTTCTGCAGGGTTTCTTCCCGCGCGCGAATTAATTGCGCCTGATGGCTGCGCAATGACGCTGCGAGTTTGGAAATGAAATAACAGGTCACCAAAGAACTGCCGCAGAAATTGATCCACATGCCCAGCAAGTGAAACTGGTAGTCATCTGACATATGGGCGAAATGGTTTTTGATATCCAGATAGAGAAACAGCGTATAAACACACACACCTGTAAGGCTGAATAACCAAGCGCTTCGCGCTCGCAGTACGGTGGACGCGATCGCAATCAACACCAGAAAATAATAAATAAATGGATTTTCTGAGCGGCCGGATGCATATACCACCAGCGTCAGCCAAATACCGTCGATCACCAATTCGCGTATTACGTGCCGCGATGTGGTTTTGCCGGTTTTGCGCAGTAATAACCCCAACGACCAAACAATGCCGCAGCCGATCGCCACTAAAGCCATAGGATAATTCACCGGCCACTTGGAGAAGGTGTCCAGCAGCCACAAAAAGCCGACGAGAGCACCGAGTACCAGCAGGCGGAATTGCAGAAGTTTGCGCAAAATAATCGCGCTGTCGCCGGACAGCGCGTTATCGACGAGAGAAGAGCGAGTTAAGTCGCCGGAATTTCGCGGGAAATGTGTTCCAGTCCTTGAGCCAGCGTTGGGAAATTCATCACCTGATCCGGAATCTGCAGAAACCTTGCCCGAGCCAGCGTCTTGAGTGGTTGTGCTTGCCATTCGCATAGATAAATCCGGATTTGATGTTTGCGGCAGAGCTCCACCAACTTATTGAGAGCCGCAAGTCCGCCTGCGTCGAGCAACTGCACATCTTCGAGCGCCAATACCAGCCCGCGCTGCTGCGTTGCGGCCAGCGCCAATTCACCAAATACCCGGTCGGCTGCGGCGAAAAACAATGGGCCGGTGATTTTGAAGACTTTCCAGCCCGCAGGCAAATCATGCGCTATGCGTTGCGGATCCTCGGAAATGTCATCCAGCCGCGTCATGCCAGCGATTTCTTTCATAAACAGTACCGCCGCCAGCAGTATGCCCGCGGTAATCGCGATTACCATATCAAAAAATACCGTGAGCAGCAGACAGGTGATCAGCACCACAACGTCGCCCCGCGGCGCGGCGCGGACAAAATGCAGGGATTTCGGCAGCTCACTCATATTCCAGGCCACCACCAACAACAGCGCTGCCATGCCCGCCATCGGACGGAAAGAAAGCACT
>JBQGED010000452.1:0-10342 GCA_052039425.1 Sphingobacterium griseoflavum
AAGACCTCGCGCAAGCGGCTGCGGCGGTCAAATAGGCCGTTGCGGCATTTCAGTCCATCCCGTGGCGGGTCAAGCACCAGAATCTCCGCCGCTCGTTGGCCCTGCAGCAACTCGGCAAAGGCGGTTTCGTTGAACAGATCGCCGGTTACCGCCGTGACACCTGGGAGCATACGCGCAGCCAGGCCCGCGATTGCCTCATCGACCACCTCCACCGCTGTGATGGAGGTAAAACCGGCAGCGGCGATTACTTCGGTGAAATTGCCGGAGCCTGCGAACAACTCCAGCACCGGCAAATCGCGCGGCAGCGCTTGCAGCTGGTGCGACAGCCAAGCGCGCATAGCGTCATTTTGTTGGCGATTGGCTTGTTGAAACGGCAGGCGTTTGTTAATGCTTACATCTATTTCGGATACCGATTCATCGATATCCAAGGTCACCCAATCCTGCTTGCGCGCCGGCGTCCAATCACCATTGGGCAAACTCTGCCGCAAGGCTTTCAAGGTTGCGCGGTTGTGCTCCGTGAGGACCAGACAATCATCCACGGCGGCGAGCTGGCGCTGGCCGTTGGCAACAAAACCCAGTTCGCGGCCATCGGTTTTCAGCTGCGCCCGCACGCGATAACCCAGCGGTTGCGGCGCCGGAATGATGGGAAGCACTCTCGGACTTGCCGTCAAACGCTGCAGTGCCTGTTCGACCCGCTGCTGTTTGGCCTGCAATTGCGCCGGGTAGTCGACAAACATCCAGGGGCAGCCACCGCACAGGTTGGCGGCAAAGCCGTGAAAAGGACATGGTAGCTCTACGCGGGAAGAGCTGGCTTCAAGCAGTTCCACCAGTTCGCCAATCCCGTATTGGCTCTTCAATTCCTTCACCCGCACACGGATGCGCTCACCCGGCCAAGCGCCGGCGACAAACAGGCGCCGCCCATCCGGGTGTTCCACCACCGCGTTGCCTGTGTCCGCCAGACCTATAACCTCAGCCTCGAACACCTGACCTATTCCGCTCGGCCCACGTTCGGGAAGGCGGCGTCCGGTACTAAAACGCGGACCTGATCGTTTGTGCGCCACTAGCTGCTCACCTTCACGGCTTTTACGCGCTTGGGCGGAACCTTGGGTCGCCATTCGCGGGGATCCACCTGGTAGTAGGCGAGCAGCTCGGTGAACAGCTCAGGATGCTCCTCTGAAAGGTTGTCCGGTTCTTCAAAAAAGCTCTCTGTGGCGACGGCGAAAAATTCAGCGGGGTTGCTCGCGCCGTAGGTGTCGAGAACCGTCTCGGCACCGAAGTAGGCGTGATCGCGCAGGGAGTTGAATTCACGGGAGAGGATAGTCGCCCAGCTGCCGTAGGCACCCTTGCTGCGCAACAGGGGGGCGCCGTTCATGCTGCCGGATTCGGCGTCGAGCTGGTGGGCGAACTCGTGCAGCACCACATTGCGCCCGTCGTTGAAGTCGTACACCCCGCGCTGCACATCGTCCCAGGACAGGATGACCCGGCCGTTATGCCAAGCTTCACCCGCCAGCACACCATCCTCGGTGGTCACCACGCCCGCAGCGTCCTGCACGGTATGTCGCACGACAAATTCCGCGGGATACAGATAAATCCAACGTACATTCTGGAAATGTAAGGTGGGCCGATTGAGCAGCAGCAATGACGCACAAGCAGCGATGGTGATGCGCATTTCATCGGTCACCACTAAACCGGCACAACCGATAAAGCGTTTAGTAAAAAGGAAGTGTTTGATGTGGGCCTGCAACTGTTCCTGCAGCGGCGCCGGCATATAGCTGTAAAACGGCAGCGCCTTGCGCACCTGGGCCAGCCAGTTGGGCGAAAACTCTGCCGTGCGCGCTTTATACCAACGGTAGCGCTGCCAGCCCCAGGAAGCCAAGAGCACAAAAGCGAGACCGCCGACAATAACGTAGAACAGGACGGGGTCGCGCATAGGGGTCGGAGCTCGGCAATACAGAGGCTCGAATTGTACAGACTGTCACCGGCGGATCAAACCGCCGCGGCCCGCCGCGCAGGCGGACCTCAGCCGGATCCGATCAGAAGGTGTAGACCAGTGTGAGCGCGGAATGGCGGTCCGTACTCACCCGGTCTTCAGGGACCTCAGAGTTGTGCGTAACTGTGAAGGAAGCCTTCAATGCGAGGGAATGGTTGATATTGGCGGTAATCGCAGACTCTGCCTTGGTTTTGGTGTTGGCACCAGATTCTACGGCAATATCACTGGCGAACGTCTGGGTGAATTTGGCCGTTTCGCTGAAATCGTATTGATACAACGCGGACAGCCGAACCATCGCCGACTCTTCATAAATGTTGTCCGTCACCAGCTCGCCATCGGCATTGCGGACTTCGTCGGTGCGGCTAAACGACATACCGGGACCGATGCTGTAATCGAAGAACGAACTCGCGCCTTGGAACAGTCGGTCGGAATAACCCGCTGCTATGGCCGCCTGGAAGTCATAACCGCTGAACCGATCGTCGTCATAAGAGCCGAAAATGAACAGCGCGCGGTGGGCGTTATCCAGTTTGTAATCCGCCTGGGCGGATGCGAAGTATTTTTCCGCTGTCACCTGGCTCTCCTGCCAAGTAACGTCTCCTTCGGTTACCTCGAGCTGGTCTTCCTTGTACAAACCTTCGAGCACGTACTGATTGCGCCAGCTGCTCATTTCATGCTTCAACTTCAGCTTCGCTTTCAGGGCAGTGGATTCGGTGTTGCCGGAGGTCACGAGTACGCCCAACTCGGCGTCGGCGGCCAGCGGTTTGACGGGTTCCTGGGCGAGGGCTTGGCTGGCCAGCGCAGATTCCAGAACAACAACAGTCATCACACCTAATGCAGTGCTTTTTCTCATTACAGACTCCTAAGGGTATTTTTGAATTATGGCGGTGCCGAAGAAAATCAGGATTGCTGCGCCAAAGCGATTGCGCCGAGCGCACCCGCACGGCTCCCCAATCCCGGCGCGCTGATGAAGTTTTCCACCTCGGCGCGTTGATCGCCGACGTAGCCGTTGATTTGCGCCAGATATGCTTGGCGCACCATGGGCAACAAAACCGCGCGCTCCATCACCCCACCGCCCAACAAGATGCGCTGGGGGGAATACATGAGCGTCAGATTGACGCACATAAGCGCGAGATAATGCGCCTGCAGTTCCCAGGCGGGGTGGCTGTCCGGCAGGCTTAGCGGACTCTGCTGCCAGCGCTGTTGCAACGCCGGCCCCGCCGCCAAGCCCTCGAGACATCCGCCGTGGTAGGGACAGGCTCCCGAAAAGGGGTCGCCAGTATAACGCGGCACGAGCATATGGCCTGCCTCGGGGTGCATCCGGCCATGCAAAAGGCGCCCATCCACCATAACGCCAGCGCCAATGCCGGTACCGACGGTGACGTAGACCACACTGTGCAGATCGCGGGCGGCGCCCCAGCGATGCTCAGCCAGCAGCGCTCCATTTACATCGGTGTCGAAACGTATCGGCACGGCCAGCGCATCGCGGAAATAACCCACAAGATTGGTGTTGGCCCATTGAGGTTTTGGCGTGGACGTAATGAAGCCGAAGGTGGGCGACTCTTCGCGCAGGTCTATAGGACCAAAGCTGGCGATTCCTAAAGCGGAAAACCCCTCGTGCTCTTGCCGGGCTCGCAGAAAAAAATCCCGACATGCCGCCAGCGTCGTAGCGGGATCTGCCACCGGAATTTTTTCGTGGACCAGCACCTGGTCGGGGCTGGTCGCCACAATGCATTTAAATTCGGTACCGCCGGCATCTATGCCAGCGTAAATGGGCTCATTCATGATGCCGCTCCCCATGCCAGCGCAGAGTGGAAACGCTGACCGCTTCCTGATCGACAAAGGCCAGTTGCTCCTCCATGGCGGGCATCAACACGTAGTCCGCATAAGGGCACTGGGTGCCGCCCGGATGATATTGTTTTTCCTTATCGCCACCGATGGACGAGTGGCCACGGCCTTCGCGCAACATTGCCACCATGGGCTGATACCCCGGCTGCCACGCCTCCACCCCTGGAAATACCTGCTTGAGGGCAGCTAGTATCGCCATCCCAGCAAAATCCAGGTCGCCCCAAAAGTAGCTGGGCAGCTGGCGATGACCCAACCAGAATTCGATAAACCGCTCCCGCTCCGCCGGGCTTACCAGATTCACATAACTGAACACCGCCTGGCCGGCTTCCCGCACCCGCAAAGCGGCGCCGCGAAAACCTGCAAGATAGATCAGCCCCGTTTTGGCCGGTGTCAGGGCAACCAGACCGAGATAGGTGTCCTGGTTTTCCACAAACAGAATTTCCTCAAATTGCTCCGGCAGATACACCGAGAGCAACAGCGGACGGCTGAGGATTTTGTGGGCGAGGCTGGGAAAGGTGGCAAACAAGAGCTGATCGCGCCGATCGAGAAATTTGGATGCACCCCAGAAGCAGCGGGCGGAGAGCTGGCGCAGGGTCATTGGGTGGGTGAGCGCGGCGGGGATGGCCGCAAACGCCGCCGCCAATTGTTCGTAGGTGCGCCCGGGGAAACGCAACACTTCACGCCGCAGGGCCTCACCGCCATCTTCGAACACTTCAAGATAGCGGGCGAGCGCGGTGTTCCACAGATGCTGACGCGGATCGAAAGCCGGCCGCTCCAGCCACAAGCGCACCGTCTCCTCGGCTTCGTACTTCAATTGAATCAGGCCATCGTCGTAATCGTTGTTTCCAGGACGCTGGCGCGCTTTGAGCTTGAGATCCAGCACCCCGATTTTGGCCAGGTGTTGCAGGTCATCCCAGACCACATCCACTTGGCTCTGGTCGGCAAAATCATAGAGTTCTGGGGTTTCACGGGCGGAACACTTGAGCTGCCAGCGCATCCGGCCGGAATCCGCCTTGTCCAGCAGGCGGTGTAGCAAGGCGTGGGTTTCTTCGGTCAACAGAGGGGCTTCGCTCATGATCAAATCCTTGCTGGGCTGAGGGAACTTGAACTTAATATGAGTGAAAAAAAGCAGTCATGCAAAAAATAAAAAAGCCGCTGTAAGCGGCTTTGGTAGAAACTCCAGAGACGAAGCGGCTCACGCCTCGATCATCACCCGAACTTTTTTCATGGCGTTTTTCTCCAGCTGGCGAATGCGCTCCGCTGATACGCCGTATTCCGCAGCCAATTCATGCAGAGTGGCCTTCTCTTCGTTCAACCAGCGTTTTTGCAAAATATCACGGCTGCGGTCGTCGAGTTTTTCCAGCGCGGTTTCCAAATTGCTGACGCTGTTGTCTTCCCAGTCAGCGTTTTCCAGCATAACGGCCGGGTCAAAACGACGGTCTTCCAGATAATTGACCGGTGCCTGATAGGCGGTATCGTCATCGTCGTCCACACCCGCGTCAAAGCCGGCGTCAAACGCGGCTAAGCGTCCTTCCATATCGTGGACATGTTTTACGTCCACGTTCAGGTCTTTCGCCACCGCTTCGGCTTCGGCTCGGCTGAGCCACCCCAGGTGCTTTTTCTGGCCGCGAAGGTTGAAGAAGAGTTTGCGTTGAGCCTTGGTGGTGGCGATTTTGACGATGCGCCAGTTGCGCAGGATGAATTCGTGAATCTCGGCCTTGATCCAATGCACCGCGAAGGAGATCAGGCGCACACCTTTTTCCGGATTGAAGCGCTTCACCGCTTTCATCAGGCCCACATTGCCTTCTTGAATCAGGTCGCCTTGAGCGAGGCCGTAGCCAGAGTAGGATTTAGCGATATGCACCACAAAACGCAGATGCGCCATAACCAGGCGGCGCGCGGCGTCGAGGTTATTGCGGTAGTAGAGATCCTCCGCGAGAGCCTTTTCTTCTTCAGCGGAGAGGATAGAGAACCCGTTGACGACCTGAATGTACGCCGTCAGGTTCTGACCTGGTGCGAGAATGTCGACAGGCTGTAATTGGGTGCCCATTTTGGGAATCCTCCTAATGAATGGCCGGTGGAGTGTAGCACTCGTCACGCGGCATGACTACCGGCGCAATTTAAGGCTTTTAGCCCGATTTTCAAGCCGTTAGATGGGTAGAAGGTCACAGAGTTCGGTGCTGTCTTCAATCGATTTGATCTGGACCAAATAAGAACAAAATACGGGGCTGTTCTCTGCTATCGAGGCTCAATGGCGCTCAGATGTCGACCCACCGCGAGCCCCGCGCCCAACAGACCGAGGCCAACACAGCAGCCCACCAGCACGACGCATCCCAATAGCCCCAAGCCCTGCAGTACAAACGTGTTCTGATAGGTTGCCGCCAAGTTGCGCACCGGACCGCCCAACAAGGCCACGCCAACACTCACCAGCAAGCAGGCGAGCAAACCGCCGATAACGCCGTACCAGAAACCCGTGTAAAGAAAAGGCCGGCGCACAAAACCATCTGTGCCGCCTACTAACTTGATCACCACAATTTCCTCACGCCGACTCTCGATCTCCAGGCGGATGGTATTGCCGATCACTAACAGCACGCCCGCACCCAGTAGCGCCGCAAGCCCCAAAACCAACTGCTTGCCAAGATTCATGATGGCGTTGAGACGGCGCACCCATTCCATGTCCAGGCTGACACCATCCACCAGCGGATCCGCCGCAATGCGCTGGCGCAGTGACTCCAGGCTTGATGGCTCGGCCGCTGTGGGAGTGATCACCAATGCGGGCGGCAGTGGGTTACTGTCCAGTGCCGCCAGCGCCTCGCTGAAGCCGGATTGAGATTGGAAGGACTGCAATGCCTGCTCTGGGGAGATGTATTCCAGCTCTCGAATCTCCGGCATCTTTCGCAAAGACTCGCGCAAGCTGGAGATCGCTGCCTCCTGCGCGCCGGTTTTCAGGAATACCGTCATTTTGGGGTTGGCGTCCCAGCGGTCACCGAGCCGCTGCACATTGCCCAAAGCGAGCAATAAGGTCGCCGGCAACGCCAAAGCTATGGCAACTACGAGTGCGGTCATCAGGGTTTGCAGTGGTGTTTCGGCGAGCCGACCGAAACTGTCCAGCGCCGAAGTCCGGTGATGCTGCCGCCACGCCTGCCAGTGATCGGCTAAGCCTGTGCGCGAGAGGCGCGCGCCACGCGCGGTGGCCTCGCGGTTCATGCCAGAGCTCCGTCGTGAGTCAGCTGACCGCGCTCGAGGGTCAGCACCCGCGCGCCGACCGAGCGGATCAGAGACCAGTCGTGACTGGCGATCAGTACGGTTACCCCCACCTGATTAAATTCACAAAACAGCTGCATGATATCCGCTGACAGGTCCGGATCCAGATTGCCGGTCGGTTCGTCCGCCAGCAGTACCGGAGGCTTATTCACCACTGCCCGGGCGATTCCCACCCGCTGTTGTTCGCCGCCGGACAGCGTAATGGGGTAGGCACGCTCGTGCTCAAGCAGGCCGACCTTGTCCAGCGCTGCGCGCACCCGTCGGCCGATCTCCCGCGAAGGCACGCCGGCGATCTGCAGAGGCAGCGCGACATTGTCGAAGACACTGCGGTCGAAAAGCAGTTGGTGGTTCTGAAAGACCACACCCACCTGGCGACGGTGAAAGGGAATTTGACTCGAGCGCAGGCGATCCAGATTGCGCCCGCCGATGATCACCTGACCTTGGGTAGGTCTCTCGATCAGCATAATGAGCTTCATCAGTGTGCTTTTACCGGCCCCCGAATGGCCGGTTAGGAACACCATCTCACCTGCGTCAACTTGCAGGGACACTCGCGTCAGCGCCTCGTAGCCGTTGGAATACCGCTTGCTGACGTTGTGGAATTCGATCATGCGGAGGTGGACTGATCACTGCTAAACAAGGCGTCAACAAAAGGCTTCGCAGCGAAGGGCTGGAGATCGTCTATGCCTTCACCGACGCCGATAAAGCGGATCGGCAGTTTGTGTTTTTCCGTGAGCGCGAAAATGACGCCGCCCTTGGCGGTGCCATCGAGCTTGGTCAGCGCTATGCCCGTCACCCCTGCGCTTTCACGGAAGATATCGGCTTGGCTGACGGCGTTCTGGCCAGTACCAGCATCCAGCACTAACAGCACCTCGTGGGGCGCAGTAGCATCCAACTTACCCATAACCCGGCGCACCTTGGACAGCTCGTCCATCAGATGGCTCTTGTTGTGGAGGCGTCCGGCGGTATCGGCGATAACCACATCCACCCCGCGTGACTTTGCCGCCGCGATGGCGTCATAGATGACCGACGCGCTGTCGGCACCCGTATGTTGCGCCACCACGGGAACCTTGTTGCGCTCGCCCCAGATCTGCAACTGCTCCACCGCCGCCGCGCGGAAGGTGTCCCCCGCAGCCAGCATCACCGACTTGCCTTCATTCTGCAGGCGCTTGGCGAGCTTGCCGATGGTGGTGGTTTTGCCCACTCCATTAACGCCCACCACGAGAATCACGAACGGCTTGTTAGCGCTGCTAATCTGCAAAGGCTGCTCGACAGGCTGCAGCAGGGCGCGCAGTTCGGTTTGCAGAGCTTGGTACAGAGCGCCCGAATCCGCCAGCTGTTTGCGGGCGACTTTGGCAGTGAGGATATCGATCAGCCGTGTCGTCGCTTCGACGCCAACATCCGCCACCAGCAACTGGGTTTCCAACTCTTCCAGCAGCTCATCGTCTATGACTTTCTTGCCCAGCAACAGATTGCCCAGACCCTCGCTGAATTGGGTGCTGGTGCGTTTCAAGCCTTGCGTGATTCTGGCAAAAAAGCCCACCTTTTTATTGCCGTCCTCGGCTGCGGGCTTAGCATCTTCGATAATAGGTTTAATATCGGCGGGCTGGGTATCTACGACGACAGGTTTGCTGTCTTGGACAGGGGGTTTAACGTCTTCGACGACAATCGACTGGATGTCTTCAACTTCGACTTCGACAGCCGGCTCTTCAGCTGATACAGGAGCAGAAGATTGTGTTGCCTCAGGCTCTGGAGTAGATTGCCCCGCAACGTCCACTTCAGACGTTGATTCGGGCGAGACGGGTTTTTCCGCCGCATCTTTGTTTTTGTTACGTTTAAAGAAAGAGAACATAACCTTCACGTATTCCGCAAAATGGCGTAATCCTAACACTTGTCCCCAGGAAATAAGAGAACACCTTGCCTTCACCTCCGAAAAAGCCGCCAGCCACCGGCCATCACAAATTGCGCATCATCGGCGGCCGCTGGCGCAGTCGCATGCTCAGCTTTCCAGCGGTGGACGGCCTGCGCCCAACCGGCGACCGCATCCGCGAGACGCTCTTCAACTGGTTAGCGCCAATCCTGCCGGGCAGCCGCTGCCTCGATCTGTTCGCTGGCTCCGGTATCCTCGGGTTTGAGGCGCTCTCGCGCGGCGCGGCCCACTGCAGTTTGGTGGAACTCAATCCGGCGGCGACGCGGCAGCTGCGGGTAAACGCCGACCAGTTGCAGGCAGACGGCGCCGCCATTCATTCGATAAGCGCATTGGAGTTTTTGGCCAAACCGGCAGCCCCCTTCGATGTGGTCTTTATGGACCCACCTTTTGCCGCCAATCTGTGGCAACCGGTTATGGCGTCACTTGAGAGGGGATGGCTGGCCGATGGGGCGCTGATCTACGTCGAATGCCCCTCGGATCTTGCCTTGAACCCACCGGCCACGTGGCAGGCTCACCGGGAAAAATGCGCCGGACAGGTGTCTTACCGCCTCTACCGCTATGAGACAAACAGCGAAGGGCGCGTGTAAGATGCGCGTCTTCACGGCGGGTAACATCCACCTGTCCAATCTGCGTGGAGCTTGATATGTCCTCTACCACCAGTAAACGTGTGGTTTATCCAGGTACTTTTGACCCCATCACTAATGGCCATGTCGACTTGGTACAGCGGGCGAGTCATTTATTTGATTCGGTGGTAGTAGCAGTAGCTGCCAGCCCTAAGAAAAAACCTTTGTTCAGTCTGGAAGAGCGCGTGCAGCTGTGCCGTGATGTTTTGGCGCATCTGGACAATGTAGAGGTGTGTGGTTTCGATTGCCTACTGGTGAAACTCGTCCAAGACAAAGGCGCCTACGGCGTGGTGCGCGGTTTGCGCGCGGTGTCGGATTTCGAATACGAATTTCAGCTCGCCAATATGAACCGCGCACTCGCGCCCGAAATGGAAAGCCTGTTTTTAACGCCCGCTGAACATCTGTCTTATATCTCCTCGACGCTGGTGCGCGAAATCGCTTCTCTAGGCGGCAACGTGCACCAGTTTGTGCCACCGGTCGTGGAGCAGGCGCTTAAAGATAAATATCAGTCTTTAGGGTTGAGCGTTTAATCGACGTTTTAAAACAATCCGAAAAAACTTTCTTTGCAAAATAAAAAGGCGGCACCGAGGGAGATTCAGAACTCACTCAATGCCACCTTCTTACGAAGCTCTCACCAATCTCAAATCACCATAATCCCATCCGCTTCAATCAACGCCCCTCGCGGCAATTCTT
>JBQGED010000453.1:0-7834 GCA_052039425.1 Sphingobacterium griseoflavum
GGAAAAAAGACCGTTCTTATTACAACCTTGGCGCAACAGCCCTATATCCAGCGCCGTGCCAAAATACAAATTAGCCGCATCCCAACGACATTCCACGTAAGCCTGAGCGCCTCGCCGCATCATTTCCGCCCAGTGTCGATAAGCATCAGACTCACAAGCTTTAAGCCGCTCAGCGTGGTAAGCACAAAAATAGGCCGATTTCATTCGCTCTCCCCTTTTATTCGATTCGCGTTAGCAAAATGAACTCATGGCGGCTGACCGACACTTTGGCTAGTCGAGCCGACCTGCGAGGAGATTAAATACGAATTATTATCATTTGTATATAGCTAATAATCCCAACACATAGGTGTAAGCCTGAAACGCAGCAACTATGGAGAGGTGCTAAAGGACGGGGACCAGACCTGCAGACGCCAGGTGGCGCTATACAGTCATCGACGACGACCTGATGGAATCGTTATTCGCCGTGTAAGGTCTCTATATCTCGGCGGAAATTGGCCCAGGTTGCCTGCCCTTTACCAAAAAAAGCGTCGAACATTTGGCAGCGGTACCATTCGTTATTTTCGGAGCCACCGCCGGTGTTTACTTCTGGGTTGCAATTTAAATATTCATCCATTAATTGAGCGTGAGTGACTTCGCTCCCGCGGGCGTGACGCAACATCCTAGATTTAAAAACCGGCACATCGTCTAGGTAATCAACGATCTCCTCGCCGCTGTGGCACACCGCGCAGGAGGTGCGTGTGGCGCCAGGACTGACGAGGATCCTGTCGTAACCTGCGTTGCGCGGCAGTTCTGCCATCACAGGAAATGCCAGCTCCCCCTTGATGCTGGCCGGGGAGTAGTTCCCGGCGTCCACTTCCAAGCTGAACTCCAACAATTGGATTCCATCCGCGTCCCAAACATAGGTCTTTTCGCCCGTGTCGAGATCCACGATGGTCGACACTCTTTCCTGCGGGACAAACGACAAAGTCAATTTATCGTATTGGATAAAAAGGCGTGGATTGTGAGGGCCCACCGCCGGTTGTGCACTGAACATGCTTGAGGTGGCGTTATAGGTGAAAGGTCGCGGCAGACTGGCGACGAAACACGCTAATGTCAGCGGCTTCTGCATGGCATTGATCCAACCGACAATACTCTCGATATCAGTGAGCTCATGGCCTTGCGGTGCAACGCACAGATTCAGGTCCTCGGGCTGATGTGCAACAGAAATCTCCGGCAAATTGTCCGAATCAACCTTTCCGCCGCAGGCAGTTAGATACATCAACAGCAAAACCCAAACCGCACGGGCAATAAATTTCATCGCTGGACCATCTAGAGGACCAAAGCGCCAGATGGTACGACCGATCGTCTTGGTTTTTCAACCCAAGGCAGGGCCACCGGATCACGAACCGGAGCTGAACATGAATCGGTTAGATGACACTTTGCATACTCAGTCCCAACAAACTGAGCTTATTGAAATCTAAGGGCTTGGTGAAATGTTCATCGAATCCGGCCGCCAACGCGTCGTGGCGGTCTTGTTCCTGGCCATAGCCGGTTAGCGCCACTAAAGTGAAGGCAGGAATTTCAGGAAGCGCGCGCAGGGATCGCGCCACATCGTAGCCGCTGATATCGGGGAGACCGATATCCAGAAAAACGACTTCCGGCAAAAAACTCTGCATGATTTCGATAGCTTGTGAGCCGGTATAAGCCACTTCTACTTCATGGCCAACCAAACTCAGCAGCTGGCTAAGGGTTTGCGCCGCGTCGATATTGTCATCAACAACCAATACACGCTTAGCCTTTAAAACTTCCTGGGCTTCAGCGGGCAAGGTTGCGGCGGTGGACTGCCTGTGGCAAGGCACGGTGATTTCAAAAGTGCTGCCTTTTCCAATGCCGGCGCTGAAGGCTTTTACTGTGCCTCCGTGGAGTTCCACCAAAGCGCGGACTAAGGAAAGGCCTATGCCGAGGCCCTCCGACACCCGCTCATTGATATGCTCACTCTGCTTAAACAACTCAAAAATCACCTCGGTATTTTCCGGTGCTATACCAATGCCCGTGTCGGTGACGCGCAGCACCAGGGTTTCCTCCACCGCTTCAGCGGTCAGCGTAACAGCGCCACCTGGGGGTGTGAATTTCGCGGCATTAAGCAGCAGATTAGTGAGAATCTGCGCAAGGCGAACATGGTCGCCGCGTATCCAAATATCGTCCTGCGGTAGAGTTATCGATAAAGAGTGGCCGCGGCTTTCGACAAAATGAGTGCTGGATTCCAGTGCAGTAGCCACCAGCTCTTTTAATTCCACATCTTCCAGGCGCAGCACAATTTTGCCGTTGGAAATTCGCGACACATCCAGTAAATCATCGACAAGACGGGCGAGCTGTTCGGTTTGGCGAATGATGGTGTTACGGGTTTTTTCCTGGGGCCCGGGCAGCACCGGATCTATTTTGCGCCAGAGTTCCACAGACGTTCTAATGGTGCCCAGGGGGTTGCGCAGTTCATGCGCCAGCGTCGCGAGAAATTCATTTTTACGGCGATCCACCTCGCGCAATTCGCGCTCAACGAAACCTAGACGCAGCAGCGCTTTGACGTTGGCAACCAATTCGTCCGGCTCGATTGGCTCCACCAGATAATTATCGGCGCCGCTATCCAGCGCGTGAATTTTATCAACGGTGCTGATATAGGACGCGGACGTTTGCAATACCAAAATAGTCTGTGTCTCCGGATTGGTTTTGATTCGCCGACACACCTCGACACCATTGATATCTGGCAATTTCACATCCAGTAAAATCAGGCTCGGCTGCTCGCTCTCCGCAAGCGCCAGAGCCTCACTGCCGCAGGCTGCTTCCAGCACCGTGAAGCCTGCATGCATAAGAACACGGGATTTCGCATAACGCGCCCCGTCGTTGTCATCAACATTCAGAATGAGGGTTTTGGCATATGAGTCTGACATAAAGATCGCCACTTAACTTACGCCGAATTTGCCGTATTGAGCTGAGGATGAAATCTAGGCACATTCAGAAAAAAAATGGATCCTTTACCAGGATCGCTCTTCACCGATACCGACCCACCGAGCAAAGTCGCGAGTTTTTTACACAGCGGCAGACCGAGACCAGTGCCTTTAGTCTTGCGCTGCAACGGGTTTTCGATCTGGCCGAACTCCTCAAATATCACCGGAATGTCCTTTGGCTTTATACCGATTCCGGTATCGGAAACGCTAAAAGTGACCAAGTCCTGGGCTTTATTCAATGTCGCGCTGACGACAATTTCGCCTTGCTCAGTGAATTTGAGCGCATTGGAAATAAAGTTGCGCAGAATCTGCGAAAGCTTGGCCTCGTCAGTTTCTATAAACAGCACCGCAGGTGGCTCTTCAAAAATCAATTTAACGGATTCACCAGTAAGCAGCGGGCGCAACATACCACGCAGGGCACTGAACAACTCCGTTATATCAACGGTTTTTAAATGTACTTCAACTTTGCCCGCCTCAATCTTGGCCAGATCCAGCAGGTCGTTAACCAACTCGCTGAGACTAAGCGCACTCTGCATGATAAGAGAAACCTGCTTTTCCTGTTCGTACGTCAGGTCACCGTCAACGCGATCCAATAAGAGTTTGGTGAGTGCGCGAATTGAACTCAGCGGCGTGCGGAACTCGTGGCTCATATTCGATAAAAACCGCGATTTCATTTCATCGGCACGGCGCAGGTGATCCGCTTTTTCATCCAGTTCCGCGTAAAGTGCCACTACGCCGCGATTGGTATCTTCCAGCTCGCGGGTCAATTGCAGCAAATCCTCCTGGCGCGCCTCCAGTTCCGCCAGGGTCGCCACCAATTCATGGTTCTGCTGCAGCACTTCCGCGAGAGTATTACTGGCGAAGCCCGCGGACAGCTCGGAACAGAATTCACCGACCATTTTGCTGGTAATCAGCCTTGCACCATGCGGCAATACCTTCTGCAATATGATTTTGGTGCCTTTACCTGGTGCCGTGACAATATCAAACCTGTCCATCAAGCTTTTCGCGCCGGTGATACCCATGCCCATACCCGTGGAGGAGCGGTATTTTCCCGCCAGTATTTTTTCAATATTGGCGATACCCGGACCTTTGTCTTCAACTCGGATCACCAAAATTTGTGGCGCACTCTCGCCCTCCAACAGGAAATGCACGTTACCCTTGGTTGCGTAGGCGTAAATATTTCTCGCTAATGCAGAAACCACCGTGGCAATGCGCACCTGATCCTGGCTGCTGAAGCCGCAAAATGTGGCGATTTGCCGCGCGCGCTGCCGTGCGCCCACCACGTCCAGCTCAGACCGAATATTGAAGGTGAGGATGCGAATCGTCATGGAAAAACATCCTGCTCCCGCAACACCAGCACGGAGGTATCATCATTACCGCGCTTAAAGTCGCGGTGCAAAACCGCCGCAATAACACCGGGATGGCACATAGCCAAACCGGGATACTGTTCCAAATCCCAGCGGGTGTTGATGCCATCCGAATGCGCAACCACCATGTCGCCCTCCTCCCAGGGTTCGGAGAATTCCTGGGATTTACGCATATTGCTGCCGACAATTCCGTTGTGGGATAACAAATGACGGCGGTTTTCCCGTTTAAAAATACTAACCGCAATATTGCCAACACCACTGAAACGCAAGACGCGCATTTCCCGGTTGATTTGCCCAACGGCAACCGCAGCACCACGCGAACCGCGCAACGCGAGGTGAATATCCTGTAGCAACTCCACCGGAGTCGCATCCTCACCTGTGCTACCGACGGCCACCGCTTTTTGCGATGCCTCCGCCGCCAGCGAGCCATGACCAAGACCATCCGCTACAACCCAGGTGCAAATGTGCTTGTCGGCTACAACCGTAAAGGCATCGCCACAGACCACCTCCCCCGCCATGGGCAAACACACGGAGCCCGCCAACCAGGGCAGCTCGGGCTGGGTTTCGCCATCTCGCCAGACCACTGCACGGATGACAGTTCCCAGTCCAGGGTTGGCGTAAATATCGAATTCCTGGCTCAGTCGCGCGATTGCGCCGAGACCGACGCCATAGGTACCTGCTGTGGAATTGCCGTCGCGCATCTGCACGTCCAAGTCGGCAATGCCCGGGCCGGCATCGACCGCCAACATTTCCACACCGGTCATGGATTCAAAATAAATGGTGCGTAACAAAATATGCCCGTCACCTGCGTGTTTGATGATATTGGTTGCCGCCTCGGTAATCACGATGGCCAGCTGTCCCATGCGCACTTCATCGAAACCTTGTGTTTTACCCAAAGCGACTCCGGCTCGGCGTACGACTGCAATTTCACTCGGCTCGCCCACACGGTAGGCGTCCTGAGTACCAAAACCGATCAAAGTCTTCTCCACTTAGTGATTTTTACAACAGTGCCTTCGCCTGGCGCTGTATCAATTTCAAATTGGTCCACCAATCGTTTAGCGCCGCTCAAACCCAGGCCCAAACCGCCACCTGTGGTATAGCCATCCGTCAACGCCAAAGCGACGTCGGCGATACCGGGTCCTTGATCGGCAAAAGCCATCGTCAGTCCCACGAGGGAATCTTCGCTCAAGCGTTTGATATAAGCTTCACCACCGCCGCCATAACGCAGAGTGTTGCGGGCGAGTTCGCTGGCGGCGGTGACGACTTTAGTTTGATCCACCAAGCTGAACCCCAGGGCCAACAATTCTTCGCGCACTTGTTTACGCAGGCGCACCACGTCTTCGTCCGTTTTTAAAGGCAGGATTAACGCCGCTTCCGGCAGGAGAGATTGAGTGATGTTCATAAATTCCGGGCCTGCAACAAGGCCGGAGTTAGAGACGGCTGCTCGCACAAAACTAGATCCACGGATCGCCTCGATTCAGCAGCTTCATCCCCAGTTCAACATTGAGAGCTGTCTCCACGCCCTCGAGAGTCAGCCCCAATTCCACCAGCGTAATCGCCACCGCCGGCTGCATTCCCACCACCACGGTTTTGGCATCGAGAATTTTTGCCATGGCCGCCGTGTTGCTGATCATGCGGCCGATAAACGAATCGACTATGTCGAGAGCAGAAATATCAATTAGCACGCCTTTTGCCCGATCTTTGACGATACGGGCGGTAAGATCGTCCTGCAGCGTCATCGCGAGCTTATCGTGCATATCAACTTGAATAGTCACCAATAAAAATTGGCCCATTCGTAAAATCGGAATACGGTCCATGATTAACGCTCGTTGTGTTGAGTGCTGCTGATGGTGGTTCCCGCACGTTTTAGAGCGACGGTAAATGCATCCGCCAGTGTTGCCTTGGTGACCACATCATCCAAATTAACGCCGAGATGAACGATGGTCTGAGCGATTTGCGGACGAATACCGCTGATTATGCAATCCGCGCCCATCAAGCGCGCAGCGGCGATGGTTTTGAGCAGATGCTGTGCCACCAACGTATCGACGGTGGGCACGCCGGTAATATCAATAATCGCGATCATCGCGCCGGTGCTGACGATTTTTTCCAACAGGCTCTCCATAACCACCTGCGTGCGTGAGCTGTCGAGTGTGCCGATCAAAGGCAAGGCGAGAATGTTCTGCCACAACTGCACCACCGGCGTGGATAGCTCCAGCAACTCCTGTTGTTGTCGCAGAATCACTTGTTCACGGGTTTGTTGGTGCACTTCAATGGTGTAAAGGCCGAGGCGATCAAACAGCGTGCTGGTGGCGGCGATGGCAGTGGCAATTTGTTCGGGATTACGGGTTGCGTCCTGACGCAACAGCTGGAACAGCGGCTCTTTCAATGAAAAAACAAATAATGCGGTTTCAATCGAAGAAGATCCTTGACGCGCCCGCGCCTGGGAGAGATCTGTCAGCAACTGCCGCAGCTCGCTCCACACCGGTGCATCGATATTGGCTTCAGAACTATTATTTAACGTCCAGGAAAGCTGTGTGAGGAACTGCTTGGCCTGCTGCTGCAACTCCGTTTCCACTCTCTTGTCACGTCGTTTCAGATTGGAAAACAGGCCGGAGAGCCATGATTCCAACAACACGTTGTGATGAGTGGAAATGATGTCGGCGAGTCGCGCGTTCAGCTCGGTAGTCATGCTCTTCCTCAGAAATAAAACAGTCAATTCGGTGAATGAAAAGGGTCGGCGCCACCGCGTGTGGTGAAAGGTGCAGCGATATGTTTTTGGTGAGACCGATGCAGCTTATGCCCTGTGGCTCATGTATGCCCTTGGCTCGTGTGCTGCCTCAACGTATGTCGTGCTGGCGTCGCTCCCCGAATTTGGATTTTCGCGCATCGATAAACGTCCACTCTGTTATCTGGGCCACTTAAGGTAGGTTTTGTTTCGTTAGGGAACGCTGTCTTATCGCACTCCCCTCAGGCTTTGTGCCGCGAGATCCAGAGCCTGGTACATATCCAGCCGCGCGGAGCGTCCAACGTCCGGATGGTCGAGCTGCTGATTACGCTCGGAAGGCAGAATCGGCGCAGTCAGATCATCCGCATCCGGCGCCTCCAAGTCGGGATCCGGCCCTATGGCCATGGCACTGCGGCGCAACAACATGCGCAGTTGCTCCGGTGCCAGCGCAGGATTGATCGACAGCATGGCGGCGATGGTGCCGGCCACCAGGGGCGTGGCGTATGAGGTCCCGCAATGCATTTCTGCTTGGTCTTCGGCTTTCGCCACCGAGCCGTAAGAACAGGCGGCGGCACTGATATCGACGCGAGCGTCCAGGTTTGAGGAGTCGCGTTTTCTGGCAAAGGTGGGATCGGCAACATCCTTTGTCTTATGACTAAGCTCATGCGCCCCGACCACCAGCAACTGCTCGGTCACCAGAGACGATGGCAGGCGGTATTCGTCCTGCCCGGACAGAGCGGAGGCATTCCCCGCGGAATTCA
>JBQGED010000454.1:0-18362 GCA_052039425.1 Sphingobacterium griseoflavum
TCTCCTTGGAAAGTTAATTCGCAAACTACTTTTCTGGATTACAGTGTTCAAACCCTCGAGGGTTTCGCGGGCATTGTCTTGTTCCCACATATCTCTTTGGAAGTCAGAGCCGGCGCCGGCATCAATGAAGGCCGCGAAAGCTACTATTACATAGAACAAGAAACCGACCCAGATACCAATGAAACCGTTGATGTGCTCTTCCACACCACGGCCACAGCTGAAGTAAAATATTTTGCCAGCGCCTATTTCCGTCCTTTTATCAGCAACGACAGAGCCAGCCTCTACGGCCTGCTAGGTGTAACCACAGTGCAAATCGAATCCAACGCGTCTGCCATCGATCTGCCGCAGGACGACTCTGAAAATGCGGTTTCTTACGGTGTCGGTGTCAGCTTTGCGGTAAACAAGAATTTTGACGTGACAGCGGAGTGGAAAAAACTCATCAACGCCGACGACTTTGATATTCGCGGCGGCACCATCGGATTTGCTTATAAGTTCTGACCCCTTTCGGCCCGGAGTTTTCCGGGCCTTATGCTCGTTCAGCACAGCTCTGTATCCAACCATCCCATTCCGTTAAGATTCCGGCAACACCCCCGCCGGATCTTTGCAATGCAGCACGACCTCTTTGAATTTCTCGACATTCTCAAGATTCTGATCCGCCATCCCAGCGTAGTCAGTGCTGAACACTCCTTTTTCCGTGTGCTGCAGCGGGAGCTGGAGGAGATTGGAGTCAAAGCCACTTGGTATGAGGGACTGTTAGTGGCTCAGGGCAATAAACCGGACAGTCGTTATCTGTCCGCGCATATCGACCGCCACGGACTGATTTGCACCGGTCCCAATGAATTTCAATACGCTGCTTTTATCGCCAGCAACCGCGGCGACCTGATTGGTGACTCGGTCTCCGAGCAGACCTTTACCAAAATTTCCGAACGTTATAACGGCGCCGCCGTCAGCGCCTATGAACCCTGGTCCGGTGTTTATCGCGGCCAGGGTACGATTCACCGGGCTTTTCTCTGCCCCCATCGCGGCAATATGGTGTTTGAAATTCACGGACTCGAGCACGTAGTGGCGGGCACACCTGTCGCATTTCAGGACAAATTGAAAATTTCCGGCCAGCGCATCAGCGCTCAGCTCGATAATGTTTTTTCAGCCGCAGTTATTATTTATTTATTCCGACGCGGCTATCAGGGCACAGCATTTTTCACCGCACAGGAAGAGGCGGGCAGAAGCTGGCGCTTTCTGCTGGAATGGTTCCAGCGATTCGCCAGTTCGACATCAAAATTGATCGTGCTCGACACCAGCCCGTACGCGACTACGGCTGAAGCAGAAGCCCAGCACCTGGTGTTGCGCAATCGCGACAGCAATGCAGCCTTTCATCCCGATATGATTCGCGAACTGGAAAATGCCTGTCAGGTTCTCGGTATCCGTTACGACTTCAAAGACAAATATATAGAGCGGAAAAACAAGGAACGGAAAAGCCAGGGTAAAGACCCTTTTACTCTCGGGAGCACCGAACTAGGGCGTATCATCAATGCATCGAAAGGTTTGATTCAGGGTGCAACTTTGCAGGTGCCCACCACCGGCTATCACACTACGGAAGAGACCTGTTCGCTCGCCTCCGTGGGCGCCTTAATTGAACTCCTTAAGTATTACACCATCGATATCAATCCATAATTGGCAATCTACAACAGCCACCGCCACATCGGCACAGGAGACATTTATGTCAAAACTCAAATCGATGATCTGCTTATTATTGACTGCCGCATGTCCCGCAATATCAGCACAAACGCAAGCGGATGATGCGGACTGTCCTGCGTATCTCAATACAGAACTGCGCCGCTTGCATTCGCAGGAGACCGTGAACCTCTGCACTTATTACCGGGAAGGTAAGCCGATGGTGATCGTAAACACGGCTAGCCACTGCGGTTTCACTAAACAATTTGGCGGACTGGAATCGCTTTATCAAAAATATAAAGATCAGGGATTGGTGGTGTTGGGTTTTCCCTCCAACAGTTTTAATCAGGAGGAAAATTCAGAGGAGGGCACAGCGAGGGTTTGTTACAAAAACTACGGCGTTTCCTTCCCAATGTTCGAGCACGTAGATGTAAAAGGCAAAGACGCCCATCCGCTGTTTGCGCACCTCGCACAAAAATCGGAAGAGCCATCCTGGAATTTCAATAAATACCTAATTAATGGCGACACTGTTACCCATTTCGGCTCGCGTGAAACACCGCTGAAATCCAATTTGGAAAAAGAGATTAGCGCGGCTTTAAATCACGATAAAGCCCAGTGACTCACCAATGGCCGCTCTTCATCGAGCCGGCCAGCCAAATTTTTTTTCACCTTTATCTGCAGGCGTGGATTTTTCAACTGCATCTAACTGAACCAGCTTGCCATCTTTCGCATCGACGGCGCACAAAACATAAAAATCAATAGAACGGGGAATGTTTGCCTGCGCATAAAAGAATATGCGATAAAGTTCGGCCGCTTTATCATATCGGCTCGACGATTTGTCGAACCTTAGATCACCTAGGCGTGATCCAAAGTGAGTACGGGCTCCTTTTTCACATGAGACGACCGCCTCATCAAAGGCGGCATTGGAAGAGGAGCCCATCCAGGAAAATGAAAGCAGTTTACTCGCCACATAAAGTCCAATGACCAGACAGGCAAATACAACTATCCAGATTTGCTGATTTTTGGCTTTCATATCGCCGCCTCTTACGCGTACCACAGTTTCGCCACCGCCAAAACAGCGGACGCGCCCCGATAGTAAGCCAGGTATATTTACCTGAAATCAGCCTTCCTGATGATGGTTTACATTATTTTTTTCCGTCGGACGATAAACACCGACGTTACTAAACCCGGCGTCGCGCAAATGCGCGGCATGCAGTTGGCTCATGACTCCGCGCTCACAATACAGCAGGTATTCCTGAGACCCATCAAGGCGCGAAAATTCACTACTTAAACTATAGAAAGGAATTGCCAAAGACGCGACCACCTCACTCAGGCGCAGCGGTTTCAGCTCGCGCTCATTAGGGTGGCGAATATCGATAATCACTTGTTTTGTCGGAGTTTGAATTTGAGGAACCGGAGTCACTCCGCGCTCCACATCGCGCATGACGGCATCGATCGGCTGCACTTTTGCCCGCGCGAGTGCGTGGGCCAACACGCTTAAATCCATTTTTTGCTCTTCTTCTTCCACTTTCCCCAAGCGCAAATGCGCCGATGGCCGCACTGAAATCACACCGCAATATTCGGGAATAGCCGAGGCAAAATGTTCGGCGCCAATTTCGCGGCACTGATCAATGATCTGGCCTTTATCCATAAAGGCCAGCGGTCGCAACACCAATTTGGTACTGACCCGATCGATAATCGCCAGATTGGTAAGCGTTTGACTGGACACCTGCGCTACCGCCTCACCGGTCACCAAAGCGTCCAATTCAGCCTGATCCGCAACCTGACTCGCTGCCTGCAGCATCAAACGCTTCAACACGACTCCCATGCACGACGGATCGACTTTCGCCAGAATTTCGTTTACCACGCCGTCGAAAGGCACCGTGACAAATTTAACGCGGTGAGAGGAACCAAAGCGGTTCCACAGATAAAAAGCAATTTCTTTTACACCCAACTCATGCGCGAGACCGCCGAGATTGAAAAATAAGAAGTGGGTGCGCAACCCGCGCTTGATGCTCTGGTAACAGGCCACCGTGGAATCGAAGCCCCCGGACACCAACGCCAATACCGCCTCTTGCGATCCCAAGGGGAACCCGCCGAGACCGGAAAACGTCTGCTCAACCATATAAACGGTGTCCTGACGGATTTCCAAACGCACCACGGAATCGGGATTATGCAAATCGACTCCCGCCGCTGCGGTTTCATGCAGGAGCCGACCGCCGAGGTATCGCTCCAGATCTGTCGATGTGAATTCATGTTTGCCAGTGCGTTTCACCCGCACGCAAAACGTCTTGCCAGCGAGGTCTGTTTGCCATGCAGGGAGGACGTATTCGTATATCTGCTCCATGGACTTGAGAGGATAGGCTCGCACCCTAGCGAACTTGCCAATACCCGGCACCCGCGCCAATAAATCTGCTACTGCACGAGCGCGCTCCTCTTCCTCGCCGGGCACAAACACCTCGAGGTTATCCCACTCTTGCACCACTTTGGCCTCTGCATCGACGCGACGCAGCAGTACTCGGAGATTCTCGGTGAGTTGACGGCTCATTCGCTTGCGCACAGGTCCGCTTTTTATGGTGATTTCAGGGAAAAACTTGAGGATGAATTTCATGTTGATGATCAAGAGGCGATGGACAAATGCACCAAAATGGCACTTACTAAGATGATATGCACCAAATTAAATCACTGTTTTGGTGCAGTTTATTTCGGCTATTTCGCCAGAGCCTTACGAAACTTTGACGCGGAGCCAAGTTTTAAATTATGGCATACAACTTGCCACTCTTACGCCACTTGTTGTCCTTGCTTATTGGTAGAGAAAATCTTAGATTGTGCCGCCGAAAGCAGACCAACAACCAACTCCCCAATATCCTTTAACCATCAATCACTACTTGGCCTTTGGCCATAGTTGGAGGCATCCCCATGTCAGAGAAGACTCTGAAACTAATTAAAGAACACGAAGCGCGCTGGATTGACCTGCGTTTCACCGATACAAAGGGGAAGGAACAGCACGTCACTTTTCCTGCCAGTGTGGTGAATGACAGCTTCTTCACCGAAGGCAAAATGTTTGACGGCTCATCAATCGGCGGCTGGAAAGGCATTAACGAATCCGACATGATTTTGATGCCCGATGACTCCACTGCAGTGCTGGATCCGTTCTACGAAGAACCGACAGTCATCGTTCGTTGCGACATCGTCGAACCCACCACTATGCAAGGCTACGACCGCGACCCGCGCTCCATCGGCAAGCGCGCAGAACAATATCTGAAATCCACCGGCCTGGGCGATGTAGCCCTGTTTGGTCCTGAGCCGGAATTCTTTATTTTCGACAGCGTACATTTTCACTCTGGTATGGGCGGTGCCTTCTACAAGATCAAATCTGAAGAAGCTGCTTGGCAATCAGGCGATGACATCGAAGGCAAACACGGCCATGCCCCACGTGTTAAAGGCGGCTACTTCCCAGTGGCTCCGATCGACTCACTCCACGACATCCGTGCGGCCATGTGTAACGCCATGGAAGCTATGGGTCTGGAAATCGAAATTCATCACCACGAAGTGGCCAACGCTGGTCAGTGTGAAATCGGTGTAGGCGCGAATACTCTGGTGAAGAAAGCCGACGAAGTACAGATTCTGAAATACTGCGTACACAACGTTGCCCACAGCTACGGCAAAACCGCGACCTTCATGCCCAAGCCGCTGATCGGTGACAACGGTTCTGGTATGCACGTGCACCAGTCCTTCTCAAAAGGCGGTGTGAACCAGTTTGCTGGTGAAGCCTATGCCGGTCTGAGCGAAACCGCTCTGTACTACGTCGGCGGTATCATCAAGCACGCAAAAGCTCTGAACGCTTTCTGTAACGCCTCAACCAACTCGTATAAGCGTCTGGTTCCTGGCTTCGAAGCGCCTGTAATGCTGGCTTATTCTGCTCGTAACCGCTCTGCCTCAATCCGCATCCCATTTGTTCAGGGTGCCAAGGCCAAGCGTATCGAAACCCGCTTCCCTGACCCGACTGCCAACCCCTACTTGGCGTTCGCTGCTCTGCTGATGGCTGGTATCGACGGCGTGCAGAACAAGATCCATCCAGGCGAGCCTGCAACTAAAGACTTGTACGATCTGGAGCCGGAAGAAGAAGCCGAGATTCCAAAGGTTTGTTCTTCTCTGGAAGAAGCTTTGGCAGCCCTGGAAGCGGACCACGAGTTCCTTACTCGCGGCGGCGTATTCAGCAAAGACTTCATCGAGTCTTACATTGAGCTGAAAAAGGCCGACATTCAGCGCATCAATATGACCCCCCACCCGGTGGAGTTCGAACTGTACTACTCCGTGTAGTCCGCCTTTGATCTTCCCAAAACCCCGCGCAAGCGGGGTTTTTTATTTATGGGCCAAACCAGCGGTGAGCGGTACCGACGCAACCATCCTAACTTTGCACCAGCAAAACACCCCATTGTGCACGAACTTGGTGCAAACTCATTTTTAGGATATATGTTTAACTCTGCGATCCACGGTTTTATGCACCATGCGCTAAGCTCTTGAATCGATTGCATCAATACCTAACAAGCTTCGCTGTGAGATGCATCCAAATTGATAAAAGTCTTTTTTTATCAATTAGTTAGTTTTCATTTTTAGCAATATGTCCAGGCATTCCCCAACGCATATTTTCTCTGTCGAAGCGAGCCAATTACGGTTGGTTTGGTTTTTGCTTTGGCCTGCTCACCAAATTGGAACACATATATGGTCCTCGCCGCGCATTACAAACAGATATTGGACAATCTTCTGACTGCCGCCATAGTGCTGGATGGGGATCTGCAACTGACATTCGTCAACAGTTCGGCCGAAATGCTGTTGAGCGTGAGTGGGGATCAGGTGTTGGGGAAGCATGTAAGCCACTGCTTTACCGACCTGGAGGCCACCCCTGAATCCTTCCGCGAGGCGCTCACGGAGAACCGCCATTTCACCATGCGGCGCGCGCGCTGGCGCTTGCACAACGGCAGTGAGATCACCGTAGACTACTCCGTCAGTCCCAATCCCGAACTCGGAATGGTGGTGATCGAAGCGCAAGCTCTGGATCGGCTGCTACGCATTAACCGCGAAGAGGCGATGCTCTCCACCCAGGAGACGTCTCGCAACCTTATCCGCAGCCTCGCCCACGAAATCAAGAATCCATTGGGCGGCATCCGCGGCGCGGCGCAGTTGCTGGCCCGGGAACTTAACGCCAACAGCATCGATTTCGAGGAATACACCCGCATCATCATCGACGAGACTGACCGCCTCCGGAATCTGGTGGACCGCATGCTGGGTCCACATCGCCCCGCCAACCGCAAACCCACCAACATCCACGAAGTGCTTGAACATGTGATGAAGGTAGTGCGTGCGGAGATCAGCAATCAGTTGGAGCTAGTGCGGGATTACGATCCGAGCATTCCAGAAATTCCTGGCGACAGGGAGCTGTTGATCCAGGCGATCCTGAATATCGCCCGCAACGCCACCCAGGTACTGCTGGAAAACGGCCATGAAGCTGATGGTGTGATTACCTTCCGAACCCGCGTTCAGCGGCGTTACACCATCGGGCGCAAACAGCATGCCCTGGTGGCGCGAATTTCCATCCTCGATAACGGCCCAGGGATTCCGCCAGATCTTATCGAAGACATCTTTTTCCCCATGATTACCGGCCGCGCCGAAGGTACCGGCCTGGGGCTTGCCATCGCCCAAAATCTCATAGGTCAACACGAGGGGATAATTGAATGCGAAAGCACCCCGGGACTGACTGAGTTTTCAATCTATCTACCATTGGAAGAACACTATGCAGAAGCCTAACCTGGTTTGGATTATCGACGATGACCGCTCCATTCGCTGGGTATTGGAAAAGGCCCTCCAACAGTCCGGCATAGAAACGGATTGTTTTGATTCTGGCGATAAGGCCTTAGCTCAGCTCCCGCATAAAAAGCCGGACGCGATTATCAGCGATATCCGCATGCCGGGCACCAACGGACTCTCCCTGCTCGCCAATCTGCACAAAGAGCACCCGCAGCTACCGTTCATCATTATGACCGCGCACTCGGACCTGGAGAGCGCTGTTTCCGCATACCAGGGTGGCGCCTTTGAATACCTGCCCAAACCTTTTGATGTGGATGAAGCCGTTGCGGTGACCCAACGCGCCCTGGCACACAGCCGCGAACAGAAACAGGACGTAGTGGTATCAGCGCCAGAGATGACGGCGGACATCATCGGGGAGGCGCCTGCCATGCAGGAAGTGTTTCGCGCGATCGGCCGCCTTTCGCAATCCAATATCACGGTGTTGATCAACGGTGAATCCGGTACCGGTAAAGAGCTGGTGGCGCGCGCTCTGCACCGCCATAGTCCGCGTCGCGAAGGTCCGTTTATCGCCCTGAACATGGCGGCGATTCCGCGGGATTTGATTGAATCCGAACTGTTCGGACACGAAAAAGGCGCCTTCACCGGCGCCGCTTCCCTGCGCCAAGGCCGCTTCCAACAAGCGGACGGCGGCACCCTGTTTCTCGATGAGATCGGCGATATGCCGGCGGAAACGCAAACCCGCCTGCTGCGAGTTCTGGCGGACGGCGAGTTCTATCGCGTCGGCGGCCATACACCGGTGAAAGTGGACGTGCGCATCATCGCTGCCACCCACCAGAATCTGGAACACCTGGTGGAGGAAAACCGCTTCCGCGAGGATCTCTTTCATCGCCTCAACGTTATCCGCATCCACCTGCCGAAACTGGCGGATCGGCGCGAAGATATTCCTAAACTGGCACAACACTTCTTCCATAAAGCCGCCGCCGAGCTGAATGTGGAACCCAAGACCCTGACGCCAGAGGCGGAAACCTACTTGAGCAGCCTCTCCTGGCCGGGTAACGTGCGCCAGCTGGAAAATACCTGCCGCTGGATAACCGTCATGGCGAGCGGTCGGGAAGTGCACGTGCAGGACCTGCCGCCGGAGCTGATGAGCCGCAAGGATGCGCAAGCACCTTCCGGCGACTGGGAAAAAGCGCTGCGCCACTGGGCGGATCAATGTTTGGCGGCTGGCCAGCATGACATCCTCTCGAAAGCCGTGCCCACCTTCGAACGCGCGTTAATCGAGACCGCACTGAAACACACCGCGGGGCGCAAACGCGATGCCGCCAACCTGCTCGGCTGGGGGCGCAATACCCTGACGAGGAAGCTGAAAGAGCTGGGAATGGCGGATGCCGATGATGGCACCGATTGAGGACTGAGGGACGTTAAACTTCGCTGGCGGGGGGTTCCAGGGGGAGCCAAATCAGGAAACGAGTCCCTCGCCCCAAGGTGCTCTGCGCCTTAATCTCGCCGCCGTGCATCTGTACCAGCTTCGCCGCCAGCGCCAGGGTCAAGGCCGAGATTGGCAGATCACGATTGCTGTTGAGCACCAATTGGTAGTGGGTTTCAAACAGGCCTTCCAATTGTTCCTCGGCAATGCCCGGGCTGGTGTCGGCAACACAAATCTGAACGCCCTGCTCGCCGTTGCGGGCACTAGGGCTCAGGGAGATCTCAATGCCGCCCTCACGGGTCTGGCGAATCCCGAAATAAACCAGACTCGTCAGCAATTGGTGTAAGCGCGCACGGTCGGCGCGCAGTTCCGCGTCATCCACACATTTGTAATCCAAGCGCAGCCCGAAGCTGCGCGCCACCGGCTCGACCGATGCCAGGCACTCACAAATCAAGTTGTCGGCGGAGAACGCCTTGGTCGAGTACTGCAGGTGGCTCGCTTCAATGCTCGCAAGTTCCAAGAGCTCGTTGACGAGATAGAGCAGGCCTTTGCCGTTGCGGTGTACGCATTCAATCGCATCGGCGTCCTTGGGGTCGGCAAAGCTCCGACGCTTCATCAAGCGCGAGGAAAAGCCGATGATGCTGTTCAATGGCGTCCGGATCTCATGACTCATGTTGGCGAGGAAAAGGGTCTTCGCGCGGTTGGAAGCCACAGCAGCCTCCTCTGCACGGCGGCGGCGCTGCATCTCCCGAGCCATGCTTTCCATCTGCTCCACCAGCTGTTGTTCGTAGCGGCGACTCATGCCGACGAACGAAAGGACTATGGCGGCCACAACCAGCAATTGCGCAATGATGTGCATGCGCATTTGCAAGATCTTGTTTTCTTCCTGCACCAGCAGCGCGAGTTCAACCCCCCAGAACTGCAATAGCCATAACGCCAGCACGGTAAGGCAGCTCACCACTAGCCAAAACACGCAGTGGCGTTGGCCGCCGAGCAAGCCAGCGAGCGTAACGAGAATAGGAAACCATCCAGACGGAATCGCCTCGAGACCGCCGACGGTTAAGACACCAGTCACCACACAAGCCCAGAAACTCGAGAAGATCAGCACCAGCGCCACCTGGGTGCCGCCGCTGCGGTTGTAGTAGTAGGCCAATGCCAGCGCTAACATGGCGAACAGGAAAATGCTGACCCGCATCACTGAGCCGATGATCACACCTTTGACGGTGAATGCGAGTAACACGACCACCAAGATGATCACCGAGGTGCGGATCAAATACGCGCGCCGTCGCTCGATCGAACGACGCATGTCTTCAACCATTTTTTCGGGCATTGGCACTCACCAGACAAAAAGTGTTTGTGGAACGCGACTGCAATCTGCGCCGAAACCGATGCTGAGCTGTAAGTATAGGAGTGAAAGGCCGGCGAGTGCCGGGGGAATAGCGACGCTGCGCCTTGCGGGCGCAGCGCGAGGACATCAATTGGTAACGGGCTGAGCGGCGTCTTTTTCAGCCTGGGCCGCCTGGGCCTGCTGCATCGCGCGCAGGAACAAAGCATCGAAGTTGATCGGTGGTATGGCCAGCGCCGGGAAGCTGCCTTTTACTGCACAACTGTCGATCACTTCGCGGGCATAGGGGAACAGAATCTGCGGGCATATGGTGTTGAATATCTGCGCCATCTGGCGCGGCTCGAGTTGGCGAACCACAAACAGACCGGCCTGCTGAACTTCCACCAGAAAGACCGTTTTTTCTTCGATAACAGCACTTACCGTCAACTTGAGGACAACTTCATACAGATCGTTTTCCACTTTATTGACATTGGTATTCAGATCCTGATTGATCTTTGGCTGCCAATTCTGCTTAAACGCCTCAACACCCATAGGGGATTCGAAGGAAAGGTCCTTCAGATAAATTCGTTGCAATGAGAATTGCCCTTGAACGGCTTCGCTCTGGGGATTGTTGTTATCGTCTGCCATGAAATTGCCTTTTGTGAAAGTGCCGGTAATGCGCCTGGGATATCCAAAGCGGAAATTTAAGGTCCAGCCGATGTGGGGGCGCGGACGGGGAATTCAAGCATAAAGAGGGTTACGCCCCATTGCCCGCAGGGGCACCACCGCTCAAAAGCTCTTGTAGTCGGCCAGAGCGGTGCAGCGCGTACAAATCATCGCAACCGCCTACATGAGTATCGCCGATCCATATCTGCGGTACCGAACGACGGCCGCTCATTTCACACATCTTCTGCATAGCTTCGGGATCTCCGTCCAGGGAGATCTCCTCGTAGGAAACGCCGAGGCGGTCAAACAGGTTTTTGGCATGCACGCAATAAGAACAGAATTTGCGCGTATAAATTTTGACGGTCATAGGAAACCTAAGCCTTAACCACTGGGAGGTTCTGTTGTGTCCACTCCATCATGCCGCCCTGCATACGCACGACCTGGAAACCCTTGTCACGCAGGATCTTGCCGGCAGCGCCGGCATGCTGACCCATTTTGTCTACCACTATGATCTGTTTGGCTTTGTGTTTTTCAAGGTCATCCACTTTGCTGCTCAAGTTGGCATAGGGAATGTTAATGGCATCGACAATATGCCCGGCTTTGAATTCCTTATTGTCGCGCAGGTCGACCAGGATGGCCTGCCCACTGTTCAGCAGACGGGTAGCTTCGTGGTGAGATACGGTGGAACCGCCCTTGCGGGATTCAAGCACCAGAAACGCAACAACCAGAGCAACCAGGATGGCAACCAAAATCCATTGCTCCACGACAAAATCGAGCCAACTCACACTAAACCTCTCATCTTTGGACGACACGACCGCAGGATGCGGCCGTAAAAAAGGGCGGCCAAGTATACATGAAAGCTTTTGCGATCCACCCCGCTCCCGGCGAAACTCGGCAGGGGCGGGTGAATACCGCTAGAATAGGCGTCATTTACGCTCAGACGCCTCAGTCTGTTCCCCTTCCGCCACTTTCCGCAGTCAAAGGTTATTTATGGCAGACCCGAAAAAACCCGTCATTCTTCTGATCCTTGATGGCTTTGGCCACTCCGATACCAATCAATACAACGCCATCGCCAGCGCTAAAGCACCGGTATGGCAAAAGCTCTGGCGATCGGGGCTGAAAACCTTGATCCACACCTCTGGCATGGAAGTCGGCCTGCCCGAGGGGCAGATGGGCAATTCCGAAGTGGGGCATATGACCCTGGGCGCGGGGCGGGTGGTGTACCAAAGTTTTACCCGCATCAACAAAGCCATTAGCGACGGCGACTTTTTCACCAATCCGGTTTACCTGGCTGCCATCGACAAAGCAGTAAAAAATGATAAAGCGGTGCACGTCCTCGGCCTGCTATCTCCCGGCGGCGTCCACAGCCATGAAGACCACATCCTCGCCATGATGAAATTGGCCGTCGACCGCGGCGCGACAAAGCTTTATCTGCACGCCATGCTCGACGGCCGTGACACGCCACCGCGCAGCGCCGAAGCGTCACTGAAAAAGGCGCAGGATCTGCTCACAGAACTCGGCACCGGCCGCATCGCCTCGATCATTGGTCGCTTTTTCGCCCTCGACCGCGACAAACGCTGGGACCGTCAGCAGGCCGCATTTGAATTATTCGTCGACGGCAAGGCGGATTACAGCGCGACCACCGCGGTTGACGGCCTGCTCGCCGCCTACGAGCGCGGCGAAGACGACGAGTTCGTCAAAGCCACCAGCATTCACGAAGCGGGCGCCGCGCCAGTCACTATCGCAGACGGCGACAGCGTTATCTTTATGAATTTCCGCCCTGACCGCGCGCGCCAAATTTCTCACGCTTTTGTCACGGACAGCTTCGACGGTTTCTCCCGCAAGCGCGTCCCGGCGCTGGCAGATTTTGTCATGACCACCGAATACGAAGCCGGCCTCAACGCCAGCTGCGCCTATCCGCCGGAAGATTTGAGCAATACCTTCGGTGAGGTGGTAGCCAAGCACGGTTTGACCCAGCTGCGCATCGCGGAGACAGAAAAATACGCGCATGTGACGTTTTTCTTCAGCGGCGGCCAGGAAGCGACCTTCCCCGGTGAAGACCGCATTCTCGTGCCCTCACCAAAAGTGGCCACCTACGACCTGCAACCGGAAATGAGTGCACCGGAAGTGACGGAAAAATTGGTGGATGCCATCGAAAATCGCCGCTACGACACCATCATCTGCAACTACGCCAACTGCGATCAGGTTGGCCACACCGGCGTGTTTGACGCCGCTGTCAGAGCGGTGGAAGCGGTGGACGAATGCCTGGCGAAAGTCTTGGCGGCAGCGGCCAAAGTCGACGGCGACGTGTTGATCACCGCCGATCACGGCAATGTGGAGCAAATGTTCGACGAAGCCTCCGGTCAGGCCCACACCCAACACACCACGCTGCCGGTGCCGCTGGTTTACGTCGGCGCGCGCAAGGTCAGCTTTGTCGACGGAGGCAGCCTCGCGGACATCGCCCCCACCATGCTGTTATTGATGGGTGTGGAACAACCCGCGGCCATGACCGGTCGCAGCCTGCTTGAACTACACTGAATAAACCCGCCGGCGCAGTGAGAACAGCCGGCGTGAAACTGGTCATAGCGGTCAACAAACATAATAACGCGCGGCTTCACGGTCGCGCCGCGATGAGGAGGACAAGGCAAGCCATGATAACGATTGCATCCGTGGGACGGAGCCTGTGTGCCACACTGCTGCTCAGCTCCCTGTTTATGAATGTCTCCGCGCAGGCGATGACGGAACAAGAACGCCAGGCGCGTCTGAAGGAATTGCGCGCAACCATCGAACAACTCAAGGTGGAATTGGACAAGGTCAAATCCAACCGCCAGGACCTGATGGGCGAACTGCAGACCTCGGAAACCAAAATCGGCGAATTAAGCAAAAAAGTGCAGGAGCTGCGCACGCAGCTGGATAACAAACAAAGCCATTTGAAACAGTTGAGCAGCGAGAAGGAGGAGCTGCTGGCCGCAAAAAAGCAGCAACAGGGCTCAGTCGCGCGGCATCTTGATGCCGCCTACCGGCTGGGCCAGCAGAGCAGCCTGAAAATGCTGCTCAATCAGGAGGAGCCGAGCCTGCTCGCGCGCAACCTCCATTACTACGGCTATTTCACCCGGGCGCAGGCTGAGCAGGTCAGCCGCTACACCAGCACCATTCAGCGCATCGAGGACCTCGAACCCGTAATCGAGGCGGAGACGGAAGCCATCTCCCGCAGTCATACCGAACTGCTCGCCAAGCGCGATCAACTGGTGGCAGCTCAGGCGGAGCGCAAACGCACTCTCGCCAAACTCGAGCGCACTATCGCCGACACCGACGCCAAACTGAAATCCACTGAAGAGGATCGCCAGCATCTGGAGCGGCTGCTGCGCGAGGTCGTGCGCATTACGGGCAAAATGCAGCTGCCGCCAGGCAATCATCCCTTTAGCAAGCTCAAGGGCCAGTTGCCTTGGCCTACCAACGGCAAGGTGTTAAGCAATTTCGGCTCGCCGCGGGTCGCCAACAAAGTGCGCTGGCAGGGTGTGCTGATCTCCGCTCCCGAGGGCAATCCGGTATATGCCGTGCATCAGGGTCGGGTGGTGTTTGCCGACTATTTGCGCGGGCAAGGCCTGCTGCTGATCATCGACCACGGCGCAGGATTTATGAGCCTGTATGCGCACAACCAATCACTGTTCAAAAATCTCGGCGATTGGGTGAATGCCGGTGAACAGGTGGCGTCCGTAGGTCAAAGCGGCGGCCAGGCGAACTCCGGTCTATATTTCGAATTGCGTTATAAAGGCGAGCCCACCGATCCGCGTCCATGGCTGAGAAAAGCCGCCTGACAGACCTCGCCCGGCGATTGAAGAAATATCGCCAAGCGAGTGAAAAATCACCATAATCTGCGCCTTCACCTTCTTCCCCAGGAGTCTTCCATGGCACTGCGCCCCTCACTACTGACGCTTGCGGTTCTGTTGTGTTGGAGCCCCCTGGGACAAGCGGCCGCACCTGAGCCCATCGGCAAGAGCGTACTGCCCCTGGAAGATCTGCGCGTGTTCACCAAAGCCTACGAGCATATTCGCAATTCCTATATCAAAGACATCGATGACAAAACGCTGCTGGAGTACGCCATCCGCGGCATGCTGGACCAGCTCGATCCCCACTCCAGTTATCTCGATGCCTCCTCCTTCGATGATCTGCAAGTGCATACCACTGGCGAATTCGGCGGCCTCGGTATTGAAGTCGGCTCGGAAAATGGCTTTGTTAAAGTCATTGCTCCTATCGACGACACCCCGGCCGCGCGCGCCGGCATCGAAGCGGGCGACCTGATCATCAAAATCGACGACACCACCTTGAAGGGGCTGAGTCTCAACGACGCGGTATCCCGTATGCGCGGCCACAAGGGCAGCAAGATCGTGCTGACCATTGTGCGCGAAGGCACGGAGCAACCCTTTGATGTCACCCTGGTGCGCGACACCATTAAAGTCCGCAGCGTGCGTACCGAAGTTATGGAAGATCGCTTTCTTTACGTTCGGATCGCCCAATTTCAGGTCAATACCGGCAAAGATGTGCGTGATGCGATGACCAATGCAAACAAAGACAAATCACTGCAAGGCGTCATTCTCGACCTGCGCAACAACCCCGGGGGCGTGCTGCAGGCATCGGTGGAAGTGGCGGATATCTTTTTAGATGGCGGAGTGGTGGTCTATACCGAAGGTCGCATGCCGCAGTCCAACTTTAACTACAACGCCGAACCCGGCGACAGCACCGACGGTTTGCCACTGGTGGTGCTGATCAACGAGGGTTCCGCCTCTGCATCCGAGATCGTCGCCGGTGCCTTGCAGGATCACCGCCGCGCCTTGGTTATGGGCACCCGCAGTTTCGGTAAGGGTTCGGTGCAGACGGTTATCCCGATCACTGACGAGAAAGCCGTCAAACTCACTACCGCTCTCTATTTCACCCCCAATGGAAGATCCATTCAGGCGCAGGGGATAGAGCCGGATCTGGTGATCGAACGCGCCGAACTGACTGCTATCAAAGGTCGCGGTCGCATTACGGAAGCCCAACTTGCGGGACACCTGGACAACGCCAAGGGCGGCAAGGAGATCAAGAGCAAAGATCGCGACGACGAGCGCAACGAGCTGCTGGACGATCTGCAAGGTAAAGACAATCAACTCTATGAAGCCTTGAATATGCTCAAAGGCCTCACTTTCTTTAAGCAGACTCCCGCCCTTAAAGCCGCAGCCACTGCCACAAAAGCTGAATAAGTGCGAAGGTTTGTCGCGCCCACCATTTGGGGGCTCCTATGCGTTGGAGTCCTCACGATCTTCAGCCATCTGCGCCAGCACTTGAGCGAGCCCCCCACAGTGGCGTCGACCGCGAGCCAAACCGCGTTATTTGCCACGGTAAAGCCGGCATTCAGCCCTCTGCCCGAACCCGCATTACCGATTCCAGCAATCGCTATCATCATCGACGACCTGGGAGAGCAATGGCAGGCGGGCAAAAGAACCCTCGAACTGCCCGGCGATATTACTCTGGCCATACTGCCCTTCAGCACCCACGGTCGCAGGCTGGCGGAAATCGCGCTGCAGCAGAGCAGGGAGGTGATGTTGCATGCGCCGATGGAACCCTTATCCCATCCCGCTTGGCGCGACGGTTTGACCCGCAGCATGCCGGAAGCCGAACTGCGGCGGGAGCTCCGCAGGATGCTGGATGCTCTGCCGCAAATCCGCGGCGTAAACAACCATATGGGCAGTGCGCTGACGCAGGAGCGTGAAGCCATGAATTGGGTAATGGCGGAGCTGGCGCCACGCGGTCTCTACTTTATCGACAGCCGCACAACGCCAGGGAGCCAAGCGCTGGGCGCCGCTCAACGGCATGCCCTACCCAGTGCCCGCCGCGATATATTTCTCGACAACGTCCGGACACAGGAGGCAATCGAGCAGCAGTTCCAAGCCTTGCTACGGCTGGCCCGCGCGCGCGGCCAAGCCATCGCCATAGGTCACCCCTATCCCGAAACTCTGAGTTTTCTGGAAAAGGCTTTGGTCGATCTAAAGGGCGTTCGCCTTGTGCCGGTTTCTCATCTGTTAAGCGCTCCTTCGGAAGCCCAGACCAAACGGGACACTGTCATTCACCACCCGATTCCATCTTTATCAGCGGATAGCCACCAAGGGTCGGTTGGGCGTCCTACCAAATCGATCTAAAAACCGGAACGATTTGTGACAAATCGCTCGCTGCCATCCCATTTCATCTGTGTTAATGTCCTTCGACGCCCCTTCTGGGTGACCAACAAAAATGGATTGATCAGAGGACTGGCGCGGCGCACGCTGACGTACAGGGCTCGAAATGACTCAGGGATTCCGATTGAACCTAGCTGACGAGAGGATTTGCAAATGAACAGAACCGGCGAAAAATGTGCGTTGCCACCCCGCAACTCACGTTTCTTCAAGCGCGACGGTTATTTCTATTATTCGACCCGGGAGGGTATTGATATAGGACCGTTCGATAGCTTGCACGAGGCCGAGACTGGCGCGAGCGCATTCATTGATTTTGTCCTCCACGCCGAGCCTCACGTGATGGCTTGTCTGAACCGCTATCACCGAGCGGCCTGACAATCCGACTCCGCTGGACGGTATTCCGTCCAGCGACCCTTCCAAACCAAAGACAAAACCACTTTGCCGTTACAGGCGAACCTCGATTCCCCGATCCCGCATATACGCCTTGGCTTGCGGAACGGAATATTCGCCGAAGTGAAAAATACTCGCCGCCAAAACGGCGTCCGCACCGCCTTTGGTGACGCCCTCCACCAGATGCTGCAGGTTGCCGACACCACCTGAGGCGATAACGGGCACAGGCACCGCATCGGCGATCGCGCGGGTGACACCGAGATCAAATCCGTTTTTGGTGCCGTCGCGGTCCATGCTGGTCAACAGAATTTCGCCCGCGCCGTTGTTGACCATTCGCACCGCCCACTCAACGGCATCTATGCCAGTGGGTTTACGACCGCCGTGGGTGAAGATCTCCCAACGCGGCATTTCCCCCTCAGCACTGACTTTTTTTGCGTCTATCGCGACGACTATGCACTGGGAACCAAAACGCGCGGCTGCTTCGGCGACAAAATCCGGGTTTTTAACAGCGGCGGAATTGATACTGACTTTGTCCGCGCCGGCATTGAGCATGCGGCGGATATCGTCAAGAGTGCGAATACCGCCCCCGACCGTTAACGGGATAAACACTTCTGCAGCAATCGCTTCCACCGTGTGCACAGTGGTATCGCGCGCTTCATGAGTGGCAGTGATATCGAGAAAGGTGATTTCGTCGGCGCCCTGCTGGTTGTATTTTTTCGAGACTTCCACCGGGTCGCCGGCATCGCGGATATCGACAAACTGCACGCCCTTGACCACCCGGCCATTGTCGACGTCGAGACAGGGAATTATGCGTTTTGCCAGCGCCATGGAATTCTCCTTTTACGCCTGGTCGCAGAGTTGCTGCGCC
>JBQGED010000455.1:0-6249 GCA_052039425.1 Sphingobacterium griseoflavum
CGGGGGAAATTGTGATTCGCGGTCAGCAGGCCGGGCAGACTTGGAGCCGCACGCTGAATGTGCGTCAGGAGACCCCGGGCATTCCGGCGGCGGGCGTCTCCGTGCGCTGGGCGCGCAGCAAAATCGAAGCTCTGCTCGACAGCCGCGTTCGCGGCAGAGCCGAAGCCGAAGTCCGCGACGAGGTGCTGCCCCTGGCGCTGACTCATCAGCTGCTCTCTCCCTACACCAGTTTTGTCGCCGCAGAGGAAATGCCAGCGCGACCGGAGCACGAGCCGCTGGCGACGCAACCGGTGCCCAATCTGCTGCCCCACGGCCAAATTGCGGCGCGCCAAGTGATGTATCCGCAGACCGCCACCTCCGCACCACTGCAATGGCTGCTGGGATGGTTGATGTTGAGCCTGTGGCTCGCGACTCACTGGCGCACCTGGTCCCGCCGCCATGGTTAAACATCAACTCAACTGGATGACCGGCGTGCGGTTGACCTTGTTACTGCTCCTAGTCTGGCAGTGGGGCGGCGCTGCCTGGATCACCGCCAAGGCGCAGCTGGCTCAATGGCTGCTGCAGCACGCCTGGAGTGAAACCCTCGAACGCCAGAGCGAATCCGTCAAACCCTGGCCCTGGGCCGATACCTGGCCAGTGGCGCGGCTGTGGGTGCCGGGCCAGGAGGTGGATCTTTATGTGCTGGCGGGTGCCCAGGGCAACTCCCTCGCCTTCGGCCCCGGCCATATGCACGGAACGGCGCTGCCCGGCGAAGGTATAAGTGTGATCGGTGGTCACCGCGATACCCACTTTGGTTTTCTGCAGCAGGTGGCGGTGGGCGAGGAAATTCTGCTGCAGACCAGCGCCGGTAATCTGGTGCGCTATCAGGTGCAAAGCGCCGAGGTGGTGGACAGTCGTCACCAGCCGTTGCTGATCAATCCGCAGGGGCGCGGGCTGGTTCTGGTCACCTGTTATCCCTTCGACGCTCTGTCGCCGGGTGGGCATTTACGTTATGTGGTGTGGGCGGCAGAGATCACAGCCGTCACACACGCTATCTAGTTGCACCGTCGCCGCTTGTTTTGCTGATCAGGCCACTGCTAGGATGCGTTCGCACGCCACCGGGCAATTGCTGAGCAGCATGAACAAGCGCATCCTCCTCCACTCACTTTTCGAGCGTTACCAAAAGGATTTGCAGCGTTTTGTTGCTCAGCGTTTCGGCTCCCATCACGATGCCGAAGACATAGTCCAGGACGCTTTCCACAACGTGCTGCGCTCGGTGGATATGACGCAGCTGGACAATCCCAAAGCCTATCTCTACCAGACCGCCAGCAACCTCGCGCTCAATCGCATCCGCAAACAGCAGAATCACACCCGCTATCTGGCGAGTTCGGCCATTCCGGAGGAGGCGGATGACGCGGAGGCGCCACACCGCGCTTATTCTTCACAGCGCGATCTCGACACCCTGCGCAACGCGCTCTCCGGCCTGGCGCCGAAATACCGCCGCACCTTTTTGCTCAGCCGACTGGAGGATAAAACCTATCGGGAGATCAGCGAGGAACTGGGCATTCCGCTGAGCACGGTGGAAAAGCACATGATCAAAGCGCTGCAATACCTGCGCGACACCTTGCAGGAGGATGCCCGTGATGGAGGTTAAACCCGCACCAAGTGTCTTGGCAGTTGCGGAGGAAATTCCGTCAACCCAACAGAGGCAGATCCGGTGATGATTCGACAGAAGCGCATACGCCAATGCGAAGACGCCGCCATCGAATGGTTGGTGCGCCTGTCGGCGCCGGAGTTGACCGAGCAGCAGCGCGAGGCGTTTTTCACCTGGCTGAACGCCTCGCCGCTGCACCAGGCGGCTTATATCAAGGCCGAATCCCTGTGGGAGCGCGGCGGCGCCCTGCAACATCTGGAGGAAAACCGACCGGCGGCGCAGCCGCGCCGGCGCGTCCACTCCCAGTGGTCCTGGGCCTTGGCCGGTGCCTGCGCGCTGCTGATCGGTGTCTTATTCTTTCTGCGCGCGCCGGAGCCCGAGTACTACCAGGCGCAGACGGAGGTGGGCGAGCAACGCGAGCTGCTGCTCTCAGACGACTCTGTACTTGTGCTCAATACCGACAGTGAAGTGCTGGTGGAATTGCAATCGAAAAGTCGGGTGGCCTATCTGCTGCGCGGAGAAGTGTTTTTCACGATCAGCCCCGATCCGGCCAGACCATTTGATGTGATAACCAATGAGGGCACGGTGAGAGTACTCGGCACCCGTTTTGCCGTGCGCGCCACCGGCTCTGACACCATCATCACCGTGCTGGAAGGCAAGGTCGGTCTGTCGCAAAACCCTCAGGGAGAGGAGTTCACATCCAATGTGGTTCTCACCGCCGATCAACAGCTCAATCTCCGCGATGCGCTGCCTGGAACCGCTCCCCAAACAGTCGACGCCGGCGCGGCGCTGTCCTGGCGCAACCGTCAGCTGGTATATAGTGGCGAGTCCTTGCGGGCGGTGGTGGAGGACTTGAATCGTTATTTCCCTCTTCCCGTTGCACTGGCGGACCATACCTTGGGTGATCTGGAAGTCAGCGCCGTGATTCAACTCAAAACCGCTGAAACCACCGTGCAGGCGCTGGCCGATGCTCTGGGCCTGGAAGTGCTGACCGATCCTGCGGACCAGCATCTGATTCTGCGCAAACCGGAATAACCCCGCCTAAGATTTCTCTATGATGCACTCGCAACGTCTCCGCCGCTGGCGCTGGATTTGGTGCCTATTGGCGGCCCCGCTGAGCGCCGGCGCCGAGGATGCCAGCTACCGCCATTTCGATCTGCCCGGCCAAGCGCTGCAGGCCGGGCTGGTGGAACTCGCCCTGCAGGCCGATATGACCGTAATCGCCAATCACCAGTTGATTCGCGACCACCAATCCGCCTCGCTGATCGGACCCCACACACCGGAACAGGCGCTGAAAAAACTGCTGTCGCGCACACCGCTGGATTACCGTTACGACGCGACCACCGACACCTTTGTGATTGTGCCGCGGGAAATCGTGGCGGCTCCCGGGGTGGCGACAGACACATCACCGGCTATTGCTGAGCGGGTCGAAGAGGTGGTGGTGTACGCACCGACCTATCCATTTCGCTACAACACCCTCGCCAACACCCAATTCGATGCCGGCACGGCGTTGTACGACAATTCGCGTTTCCACACGGTATTGCCCGCGCAGTTGATCGCGGATCTGATGCCGTTGGATATCGGCGATCTGCTACAAAACGGCAGCGGTATTTCACCCGGCGATGGCCGCGGCGACACCAATGACGATTTTTATATGCGCGGCTTTCCCCGCCACGGGATTTACCTCGACGGCTTCCGCGTGGAAAACACCACCGGCGGGCGCTTTCTGCCCGATAACATCGAGCGTGTGGAAATCTTGAAAGGCCCGTCCACCATTCGCTACGGTCAGGGTGAGCCCGGCGGCATGGTCAATCTGGTGCGCAAAAAACCCCTCGACGACGCCCTCGCGCAACTGCACATGTCATTTGGCGGCAACGGCCTGCGCAAAATTGCCGCCGATGTCAGTGATCAATTCATCGAGGACGAATTGCACTACCGCATCAATGTGGTGGATTTTCGCCAGGAGTTTTCAGCGGATATTCAGGATATCGAACAACAACTGCTGGCGCCGAGTCTGCGTTGGCGCCCGGATTCCGCATCGGATATTCATCTCAGTTATGAATTTCAAAAAACCCACCAGCGCACCGTGGAGGATTTTCAATTAGTTGAGGCCGACCCGGAAGACAACTCTCCCGCAATCACCTTCGATCAACTGGTGCGCCGCAAGCACCCTGATTTTGAGGCGGAGCGCCATTTTTTAATGCTGAGCGGCCAGCGCTTTTTCGCCGGCGGCAGCGAAGAATCCGGCTGGCGAATTAAAGGAAATTTTGTCTGGCAGGAGGAAGAGCGCCTTGGTGTGCGCGGCACGTCGGATTATTTAAATTCCGATATTTTGTTCAACCCGCAAAGCGTCAACAATTTGTACATGCTGCTGATTCCGGGTGGCCGCGTCGCCATTCCCGTGCTCGCGCGGGCAAACCCCAACAACCCGTTTGATCCGCTGATTTATATAGGCGAAGTGCGCAGCATTTACGATGAAGAATCCTCTGAAACCGGTTTGCAATCCTCCTTTGGTGTAGATGGAACGCTTACCCTCGGCGGTTGGCAGCACCATCTCAGCGCTGGTGTCGATTGGCGGCGACAGGATCTTTTTCAGTCCTACACCGTGGAAAGCCGGCGACCACTGTCATTGCAATCCTGGCCGGAATCGCAAAGTCCGTCGCTGTGGGAATTTGCAGAATTTATTTTTGCGCCCAATCGCCCACTCGGCACGCTGGAATGGTTTGAATATCGTCAGATCAGCGATGAATTCGGTTTTTATGCGCAGGACACTATCGACCTCACAGAAAAATTAAGTGTCACTGGCGGTGCGCGTTTCAGCTGGATTGACGTCAAGCGCGAATATATCGGTGATACGGAAGTCGAGAATTTTGAGCCGGTGGAAAAAGTCCGCTTGCAATCCGGCATGAATTATCAGCTCAGCAACCAAGTGCAGCTATTTGGCAATTACGCGCAGGGACTCAGAGCCAATCAATCCAAAGGCGGTTTTGGCGATACCGTTAATGAACCGGAACTCTCGGATCAGTGGGAAGCCGGCCTTAAGGGTTATTTTTTGGATGGCCGCCTCTCCGCCGCTCTCGCTGCTTATCGTATTCATAAAACCAATATTTATTGGGTCGACTCCTTTGCCGCCACGGGCCTGTCACTGCAGGAGTATGGTCAAAAAGTTGTCGGCATGGATTTCGATTTTACGTTTCAGATTTCCACGCTAACCCAAATGATCGGCTCGTTTTCCTCGCAGAAGAATAAACTCACCTACGGCCCTTATGCAGGCAATATTCCCGCCGCCAGCACACCGAACACGGCGAGCTTTTTTCTGCGTCATGCCTTTACCGATACATTTTCGGCGAATATCGGCGGTCACTATGTCGGCCGCCGCTACGCCGATCACAGCAACCGTTTCGAACTCGACGCTTTTTTTATTTTGACCGCGGGCGCGCAATACACCACCAGCATCGCAACGACGCCTGTCACCGTGCAGCTCAAAGTGAAAAATCTGTTAAACGAAGAATATTATTCCGATGTGGTGGCGGGAATACGCATGAACGAAGGCGAGGAGCGGCAGATTGTTGCGGGAATAAAAGTGGATTTTAAATAAATCCGCCCTCACCCCTGCCCTCTCCCAGAGGGAGAGGGCGTTCAGAACTCACCCTGAAATTGGCGCAATTCCAAATCCTCCGGGAGTTTTAAGCCCTCTCCCTTTGGGAGTGGATTTAGGTGAGGGGCCTCCTGCAAATAAGTGATTCTGAAAGAGCATTAGAAATAAAAAAGCCCTCCGAAGAGGGCTGTGTTGATTCGCCTGGGCTACACGATGCCGCCGCTGCCGTAGTTATACACGTTGCGACCATCGGGTGTGAGATTCAGCATGCGGAATACATCGGCGAATACCGCGTAGTGGTTGCCGCCCACCGCGCGTTTGCCCGATTTGAGGCCGCTGATGCCGGTGGCAACCGTGATTGGGCCGCTGCCTGCGGAGTGATCCTGACCGTCGCCCATTTCACTGATGACCAGCACCACTGTCTGATTGTAAATACCGGCGGCTTTCAGCTTGGTAATTACGTTGGCGACGCCTTTGTTCATGTACTCAAGAATGGCGGGCAATTTATCGGCGCCGTTGCCGTGGTTGGCCTGGTGGTGATCCGCAGTCCAATCCACCGCGTCCGCCGTGCCATCGGCTGGAACCCAACTCGCCTGGGTCTCACTGAACTGAATAGAGACCACATTGGTTAAACCACAGGCCAATGCGGCCACGGCTATATCACCTTGCGCACGGTATTCCTGCAAAGGCGAACTGCCGCTGGTAAGTGAAGGGGCAGTGCAGGAGCCACCGCCGCCGCCACCGCCACCCCCAGAACCTTCCGACTCCAGTTCGCGCTTGAGCCGCGCTTCGAGGTCGGTCAAGGTGGCAAGGTGGGTTTCCAGCTGATAAATCTCATCCTGACCAAGGACATTTTTGGTCAAATAATCCAGCGCGGCTTTATTGGCATTGAGCACGTCCAGACGCTTCTGCGACAGAGTTTTGCCACCGCCGCCAGTCGTCGGAGGTGGCGCCGAGCTGAAATACTTCAGAAATGCTATCTGCGGACTATTGAAAAGGGTACCCGACCCGCCGATCA
>JBQGED010000456.1:0-6330 GCA_052039425.1 Sphingobacterium griseoflavum
ATGATGCCGCGGTGGGTGAGGTTGGAGAAGCGCAGGCCAAACCAGATGGTGGGCAGCATATAAAGGAAATAGCTGAACATCATCAGGCTGGCGAACAGGGTGACCAGGCCATCCATCGGGATCTGGGTATAGAGGGTTTCACCGGGACCGGAGAGGAACCAGCCGCCCATCACACGGAACGGCGGGTAGCTGATCAGACACACCAGCCAACCGAACATGGTGGGCTCGGCTGACACAGTGGTGTTATCCAGCCAGCGCGAGGACACCACGTAGCCGCACCAAGCCAGGCCCACATCAATGGAAAAAATGACATTGGAGAGAATATTGCCGATGTCGCGCCCCAAGGTGTCGTAATTGTAAGAACCGTTTTGCATCGCCGGGATGGCGTTGGTGAGCATGTAATTAATGTTGTTTTGCAAATGGGAGAAGTTGTCGAAGAAAAACACCGTCATAACCGGCGCGAAAAAGAATTTAACCGCAAGGCCGCGGGCTGCGCGTTTGTCGTCGATGGTGAATTCGGGACGCAGATGGCGCAGCGGAGGTACAGCTGCCAGCACATAGGCCAGGAACTTCTGTGTCAGCGTGGCCAGATCTTTTTTATCGTCGGCTGGGCTGTGTTTGAACGCCCGCGTCAGGGCGATATAGGGAAGCCCGGCAATGGCAAAGAGCTGCCAGAGAAAATCCAGGGTGAAAAACCAGGGAGCGTAATAGTTGTTTTTAGGGCGGTAACCGTACTCGTTTAATGAGTGATAGCCCCAGCGGCAGACGGTAAAGAGCAGCAACAGCAACAGATAGATCTTCAGGCAGTCGGCCAAGAACTGCACCACCTTGCCCTGCTCCAGCAGAGGGTCTTTGCGGATAAAGACATAGTCCTTGAAGTTGGCCAAGCGGATCAGCTCCACGCCGATCATGACCACCGATACTACACCGAGGGCAATCAGCATGACCGCATGCTTTTCCTCCTGCAGGGTGCCGTTGAGAAACGGCACTCCATCGAGATGCGCCCGCGTGATACCGAAGTAGTAGCCTAGAGCGAGAATGGCCAGCGTTCCAGCGACACCGGTAATCCAGGCGCCGTCCGTAATCCACGGCTGGTCGTAGGAGGCATTTAAGGGGACGGTGGGTGCTTCTTCCGGCTTGTCTTTGCGTTTCATAGCTCTGTCACTTGTCTACTTATTATGTATTGGCGCGAGTCCAACCTCGGGCGGTCGGTCATTCAAACCCATCGCTCCGGGGCAGTCAATCTGCGAGGGTGTTGAGCTTTGTAAAGGAGGAACTGGGTCTATCTCCGCCGCTCAAGCGCGTCCATTAAGCCCCGCGCCATCGCCGTCGAGGTGGTTTCCTTACGGCGGCAAGTCACCGGGTGGCGGATCTGGATGCCTCTCGACAGCCGGTAGTGTAGATATTGCCATCGGCAGGGCAAAGAGGCGGTCATAGAAGGTGGGTGATGCCTTATAAGCGACGTACGACCATCCTTCGCCTGCGCCGCTCATTCCATTGCTTACCCGGCGTTGTCGATTTGCCCTGAGCTGCAGCGACTAACAGGAAACCATCAAAATGAAAGGAACAAACCATGATCAGCGCTAATCCTTATCTGAACTTCAAAGGCAACACAGAACAGGCTTTTACTTTTTACCGCGAGGTCTTCGGCGGCGAATTCGTCAGCCTTATCCGCTTTCGCGATTTTCCGAACAACAGCATGGGTGTTGCCGAGACAGAGTTGGACAAGATCGCCCATATCGCCCTGCCCCTCGGGCAATACAATCTGCTGATGGCGACGGATGTAGTGGCGTCGTGGGGCCGACCTTTCGAGCGCGGGAACCATTCCTATATCAGTCTTGAGGTGGAAAGCGCCGCGGAGGGCGAACGGATTCTTAACGCGCTCTGCCAAAACGGCACGGTAGAAATGCCACCGCAGGAAACCGAATGGGCCGAACTCTACGGCATCTGTATTGATCAATTCGGCGTACAGTGGATGGTGAATTACACCGGCGCAAAAACCTTCGGTTGAGCGCGAGGCGACTTCCGTCTTGCTGGTGTAAAGTCAGCCTTCTACACTGCTACCTACAGCGCAATTGCGGATTTTGCCTATGTCACATATCAATCTTGCGGATATTCCAGATGTGCGCGACGGCCTGACACGTAAAGAGCGAGCGATTCTCTACTGCTTGAAAAAAGCGCAAGAGGAAATGGGCGGGAGGAATGTACCGACAATTATGCTGTATGGCCGCGTGGTGGAATTGGTGGATATCAGTCCGGAAGAATTTCAAATTTTATTAAGCCGTATGGTAGGTGTTCAAGGCGGGCATTAAATAACGGCTCCCGTAATGGGAGCCGCTGTCCTATTTTTAGAGCTTGGTTCGACCCGCCAATTTTGCACAGCTAAAAATGGTGTACAGCGCAGATAGCCCGACCAGGGCATAAACGATGCGCGAAAGCACGCTCATAGGCCCGAAAATCGCCGCCACCAAGTCAAAACCAAAAAATCCGACCAGACCCCAATTAATCCCGCCAACGATGAGCAAAACCATCGCCACCCAACCCGCCGCGGATAGTTTATTGGCAGAAGCCACAGCGCTTGGGCGAATAGTGGATACAGCGCCAGCTCGCACAGCTGAAACATTAGTGGCGCGTCGGTCCGGAGTAAAACGTCGCTCTGGAGAATGAGTACTTATAGCCATAGGGTTCACCTCGTTTTATTTTATTTTCGGAAGTTGATACAACCCAATGCTGCATCAGTGTTCGTCGATTAAAATGCAATACCTATGCCTTTCAGTAATTTCTTTGTTAAGCATCTCCTTTAGGTATTTTTTGCAGCCGAAACAAGCATTTTCCGAATGATCTGTAAATTTTGCATAAAATTTTTATGTGCAGTGCTCACGAACATGAAGGAACTCGAGGATCACCGCGACAACACGACGCGGAATAATCATTGCAGTGTTTCCATCCAGTAAATAAAGGTTCACAAATTACTGCTACTGCGAGGTCAGTATGTCGAATAAAACATTGCGTGACATGGTTCTCTGGACGGAACAATTTCATCTTGGACTTGCCCGCTCGTTGCAAATGGGCGCGAGCGAAGCGGGCGAACGGGAGCGTATGCTGCTGGATTATTTGATCGAGCACGAGAACGAGCTGGCGCGCATGGTGAAGCGCTACGGCGAAAATGCCAGCGATACCGCTCTGAGTACTTGGGTGAGCGCGTATACCGAACAGTACGAGCCCACCGGCCGCTCAGCTTCAGTATTGTCGTTTAAAGATAAAAACACCAACGACATATTGGCGAGCATCCAGGAAGAACACGATCGCATCCTCAATATTTACCGCCACTTGGGTGACTTTGTGCAGGGCTCCGCCAACGAGCTGGTGAGCGACTTGGTGCACCTTGAGGAGCAGGAGCTGCTGCGCATATCGCAAAGTGCCAATCGTCTGGAAGACTTATAACCATCGAAGACTTATAACAATTAAAGATCTGTAAAATCCGCCCGGCTAGACCACGCCGGGTTTACTTGCGTCCGAAGCAGGAAACGATTAAATTCCGCGCCCCGCTCGCGAGTTTGTTTTATGTCCAGCCCTCCGCTCTACACCGAGCTTTCGTCTTATTACGACGAGCTCTGCTCGAATATCGATTACCGCGAACAATGCGATTTTGGTCGGCGCGCAAATCAGATATGCGGCAACGGCGGTTTGCGTTATATGGATATGGCCTGCGGCTCAGGCAGTTTGCTTAAATATTTTAACGACGCCGGATATGACTGCAGTGGGTTGGATATCAGCGCGCAAATGTTGGAGCGCGCAGCGCAACGCTGCCCGACGGCTAAATGGATTCATGCGGATATGAGCAATTGGACGGTATCGGAACCCCTGGATCTGATTACCTGCTTTCTCTATTCCACCCATTATTGCCCATCCATCACTGCCATCGAAAAAACCTTTGCGCGGGTTTTTGCAGCCCTGGCACCCGGTGGAGTATTTTGTTTCGACGCAGTGGATAAAGACACCATTGCCAATGACGCAGGTCATTTACACACATTAGCCACCGCAACCGGCGAATTGCGATTTCAAACGCGCTGGCACTACCCCGGGTCCGGCGATGTGATGGATCTGCATCTACACATCCGCGAAACGAATGAGCAACAGCAATTGCATTACCACGATCACCATGTGATGACCGCTGTGAAAATCGACACACTAAAACAACTGCTGCTTGTTACCGGTTTTGAAGTATTGATTTTGGAGCATGATTTCAGCCACCTCGCTGAATGGCGTGGCAACCACGGCAATGTGATTGTCTGTGCAACTAAACCTGCAGCTTGATACCACTCATCCCTGAGCACCATATTTACACATTAAATTCCGTGGTGAGATGAATTTTTGCATTTAATACTTTGGATACCGGGCAGCTCTCTTTGGTTTTTATCGCTATGCGCTTGAAGGTTTCCTTGTCCATGCCAGGCACGCTGGCCGACACTTTTAATTGCACCTCAGTAATAGAAAAACCGTCCTCGGATTTTTCCAATTTCACCTCCGCCACCGTGTCGATATGCTCGGCAACGAATCCCTCTTCGGTAATATTCAAAGCCAACGCCATGGAAAAACATCCCGCGTGCGCCGCGCCGATAAGTTCTTCAGGATTGGTACCCGGCTTGTCTTCGAACCGGGTGTTGAAGCCATAGGGTTGATCCGTCAGCGCACCGCTACCGGTGGACACTGTGCCTTTGCCATTTTTGAGATCACCGCGCCAACTTGCACTGCCTTTGCGAACTATCATGCTCTGCCTCGTTTCAGTTATCAGATGAATTTGCCAACACCGCTGCATTCCTTACAAAAGCGGAACCTTTATCTTTCTTAAATCAGCAGCGACGCCAACTGCAGCGGGCTTGAGCAATTCATATGCCATCCCCCCGAAAACAAAACGAACCCTTGCTTGAACTGATTACTCTCCCGCCGCTCTCATATCGCGCTCCAATCCAGCAGGGCCGGCCGGCTTTTTCGGCTGCAACACCCAGGTCAATCCGCGCACGTAACCGTCGCCCTTGACTGCGGTGTGGTCAATGCCCTCCATGACATAATTCAACAGCGCCAGATTTTTGTAAGCCTGCTGCTCGAGGCGTTTTTGAAATTGTTCGATTGGCAAACGAAAGGGTGCATATTCCGTCGAGCCATAGGAAACAAACATTCTCGCCGGAAGCGTGCGCTGTTTTTTCGCGAAGGTTTCATCCACTTTGAGCATGACTTGCTTATCCCAGCTCACAGCGGGGCTGATGGCAATATAGCCCGAAAAGAAATCCGGTTGGTTATAGGCCGCATATAACGTAAATAAGCCTCCCAAGGACACGCCGCCGAGCATACGATCCGTTTTTTCGCCGCGGTAATTTTTCTCCACCAAGGGTGCAACTTCATCGCGAATAAACGCCAGGAATTTATCCGCGCCGCCGGATTTGGCATCTATCGCTGTTGGGGTGTAATCCTGCCGGCGGCGCACGCCATAATCGTCGCCGACGGGATAAGACAACCCCACCATCAGAATTTCCGGGATCTGATTGTCATAGCGCAAATTGCCATAGGTAGACACCAGCAGCGGCGTATCCCAGTAAGCATCTAGATAATAGAAAACCGGATAGGTCCGTTTAGGTTCCTTCCCATAACTTTCCGGAAACACAATAACCACTTCGTGATTGCGACCGGTGTAACGCGATTTCAGCGGAACGATCTCGGTATTGTCCAAAACAAATTTGCGCTGCGAGTCTGCAGCCAATATGGGAAATGCCAGCATAAAAAGGATTGCCAGCGCGAATAGACGAACGGACATAGGTAACTCCGACTGTTGATTTTATTGAGTAAACCGCCGCAACCATAGCTAGGCACCGGCATAAACGCAAAGACCCGGCGACGGGTGTCTCCATGAGACAACTTGCGCTTTCCAGTTATGGTGTTATAGTTATACATAACACCATGTCACAAGAGTGGCGCTATGAGCGTATATCGGCATGTGGTTTCCGTGATTAGAAAAATAGTGTCCCAGCGACAGGCTCAACCAACAGAGTGAAATTCATGCAGGATTCTTGGAAAGATGACCAACCCATTTATCGTCAGTTACACGACAAAATTCTCGGGCTGATTTTAAGTGGCGCATTAAAGGAGGGTGAGGCCATACCCTCGGTAAGGCAGGTCGCCAGTGATTATCAGATCAATCATTTAACCGTCGGCAAAGCCTATCAGGAATTGGTGGACGCCGGACTGGTGGAAAAACGTCGCGGTCTCGGCATGTTTGTCCTGGCTGGTGCACAGCAAAAAATAGCGACCTCGGAGCGTGAAAAATTTATTTCG
>JBQGED010000457.1:0-10845 GCA_052039425.1 Sphingobacterium griseoflavum
TCCAGAAGGGCGGGCGGGCATCCTATCAGGCGGCAGCACCAAAAGGACTAATCAATGAGCTGCTTTATATCATTCTGCTGTCTGGTCATCAGAACGAGACCATCAACCGTCTCAAGCAGTATTTCGGAGTCAAGCAGCTGCCCTACACCGAGCGGATTCTGGTGGCGGAGCGCCAGTCTCTCCGCGGCCCTAGCGCTCATACCATCAGCTCGCTGGTGCGGGTGCTGAAACTTGAAATCAACAATATTAAGAAAGTCCTGGAAACCGCCGCGTTGGGTGCTCAAGCGATTGATGATGTTGCTGGCATGACATCGACGCTGCACAAAATCGCGGAGACAATGGGAGTAGTGGGATTGGTGGGGCCGAGCTCTATTCTCAAGGAGGAGGTCAAGAGGGTCGATCTGTGGCGCGATGGTCAGGCCATTCCTGATGGTGAACTCGACCGCTGCGCCAAAGTCATGCTCTATATGGAGAGCGCGGTGAATGCCCTGGAGTTTGACAAGCTCTCTACCGACGTTTTGACGAACACCAGTGAAGAGTCACAAAACCAAATCATCGCCCACAGCGAACTTGCACAGGCCGAACGGATTGTGTTGCAGGAATGCGAATCCGGAATATCCTTGACCAAGCGCGCCATCACTGCCTATTCAGAATCGAACTTCGATTCGGGACACATCAGCAATATCAGCAAAACCTTGAATTCCGTGCGCGGTGGGCTCTTGATGCTGAAGCGGGCGCGGGCGGCCTCTGTGGTGCAGCGCTGTGCCGATTTTGTCGATCAGGTCCTAATACAGGGCGATCACCCGCCGGCTTTGAAGGAGCTGCTCGAAACATTCGCCGATGCGATTATCAGTGTCGAGTACTTCCTGGACACCGGCAATACCGCTGCCCGTCTTGACGATTCAGTGCTGCAAGTGGCGGAGGAAAGTCTGGCAGCCCTGGGTTATCCGGCGCGCAAAACCTAAATGAGTTTCGAACCCGGATTCGACAGCCGGATCGATGTAGGCGATGGGGATTGGGTCATCGGCGTGGTGGGCAGCCGGATTCTGCTGAATCACTCACAAGATTCTTTGTTGATTCCATATCGGGAGTTGCTCAATCTTCTCCCTCGGTCTCCGCTAGAAAAGCTCTACCTTGGCACATGGCAAAACATCGCCTGTTTCGTTTTCATTTACCCCAACGATCTGGAATTGCCCAAGGAATCATCTCTCTCGGCTGGTAGTTTGCGCAGCCGCTTGGGTCTCATTTCCGATGAATTGTTCAGTCTTGCCGGTCGAGCCCAGCAGCTTGCACATTGGTATGAGTTTCATCGTTACTGCGGCCGCTGCGGCCGTGCCACCGAGTTGCAGCTACACGAACGGGTGCTAGCTTGTCCCGCTTGCGCAGCTTTGTTCTACCCGCGTATAGCCCCTTGTGTCATCGGTATTGTGATTCGCGAGCGGACCTGCCTGCTCGCGCACAACGTAAATTTTACAGATGGGCTATACAGCACCATTGCCGGGTTTATCGAGCCAGGCGAAACCGCCGAGCAGGCGCTTGCCCGCGAAATTCGCGAAGAAACCGGTATCGAAGTGGAACAGCTTGAATATATCTCCAGTCAGCCATGGCCGTTCCCTAGCCAATTGATGCTCGGCTTTGTCGCCCACTATAAGTCGGGCGATATACACGTGGATGGATCCGAAATCACCGACGCGCGATGGTTTGCTCCAGACACCATGCCCACCGTTCCACCTCCGCATACGATTTCCGGTAAACTCATCGACATTTTTCTGCAGCGGGCCAGCCTGCAAGGGTGAACATGTTCTATTCCATGGCGACAACCGTATCCGCCGTCATAGCGATCTTGCTGGTATTGATCGCCCTGCGGACCTTGCTCAAAGGCACATGGTTTTGGGGTTGGGTGCGTGGTATGAGCGGCTTTGTACTCATTGGCCTCGCGATTTTTTGTGTGCTGGTTGCATTGGATTTGCGCTCTTACCAGCAGGTATTGATTGATAAACCCGTGGCGACGGTCAGCTTTCAAAAAGTAGAAGACCGCGCCTATGTCGCTACAGTCGCACTGACGGATACAGGGGTGACGACTGATTATTATTTGCGCGGCGATCAATGGCAGATCGATGCGCGCATCATCCGCTGGAAGGGTTTGTTGACTCAGGCGGGCGGCAAACCCGGTTATCGATTGGAACGAATCTCCGGCCGCTATCTATCTATCGACGATGAACGCAGCCGCGAGCGCACAGTCCACGCTCTGCGCGATGACAAAGAATACGGCTTGGATTTGTGGGCATGGGCCTATAAAAATCAGGAGGATGCCCCATTGATTGACGCGGTCTATGGCAGTGCGACTTTCGTGCCCATGACCGATGGGGCGCTTTACGAGGTCGCCCTTTCCCATACCGGACTGGTGGCGAAACCGCTGAACGAGACCGCCAAGCGGGCGGTAAATTTGTGGCTTGACTGAGGGTAATTACGTTGGAGTTTTTGTTGGATTACGGGCTGTTTCTGGCCAAGGTTGTCACCTTTGTGGTGGCGTTTATGGTGGTGGTCGGATTTGTCGTGGCCTCAACCCAAAGGGAGAAGGGCAAAGATAAAGGGCGAATTCAGGTTACCCGCCTGAATGACCGTTTGGAAGAAATGAACCACGCTTTGAAAGCTGAAGTGGTGGAAGAAAAAGTCCTGAAAGAAGAAGAGAAAAAACGCAAAAAGGCGGAAAAGCAGGCGCGAAAACAGAAAAAGGGCGGCGCTGAGTCTGAGCGCAAGCGCCGTGTTTACGTGCTGGATTTCAACGGTGATATGAAAGCCTCGGCGACGGATGATCTGCGCGAGTCCATCACGGCGGTGCTAAGTCTTGCCGAACCTGTCGATGAAGTGGTGGTGCGATTGGAAAGCCCCGGCGGAGTGGTGCACGGCTATGGTCTTGCGGCGAGCCAGCTCGATCGCATCCGCCAGAAAAAAATTCCGCTTACCGTCTGCGTGGATAAAGTAGCCGCGAGCGGCGGCTACATGATGGCTTGTGTCGCAGACAAAATCGTGGCCGCCCCTTTTGCCGTGCTCGGCTCTATCGGTGTGGTTGCGCAGCTGCCAAATTTTCACAAGGTGCTGAAAAAACACGATGTCGATTACGAGATTTTCACCGCAGGCGAATACAAGCGCACGGTGACTATGCTTGGGGAAAACACGGAAAAAGGTCGACAGAAATTTAAGGAAGACCTCGATGACACGCACATACTGTTCAAAGAGTTTGTGCAGGAACACCGCCCATCTGTGAATGTGGATGAGGTGGCGACGGGAGAGATCTGGTTCGGTCGTCGCGCACTGGAGAAAAACCTGATCGACGTGATTTCCACCAGCGACGAATATCTCACCAGCCTGCACCCTGCGTCAGACCTAGTGTTGGTCAATTATGAGCACAAAAAACGCATTCAGGAGCGCATTGGATTGGCAGCAGGCAGGGCTTTGGAAGTGGCGTTCGAAAATACCATCGCAAAGTTTGCGCAGCGGCCTTGGTTCTGATTGTTTGATTCGATGGAGAAGAAAAACCCGGTAATTCCGGGTTTTCTGTTGGGAGGGTTTTATTGCGCGATGCGGCGGCGAAACAGCGGCAGCGGCTGATCCACTGCGGCTTGGTAGAAGTCGCTGAAATCCCGCAGGCTTTGAGCCATGGATTCAATAGGGGCACTTTCGGTCACTTCAAACGCGTCAAAACCGCAGCGTTTCAGATAAAACAGCTGGTCCTGCATGAAATTGCCAATCGCGCGTAATTCACCGGCGAATTGGTAGCGCTCGCGAATGGTGCGGCCGATGGAAAAACCGCGACCGTCAGTAAAGACCGGAAAATTGACACCGATAACCGGCAGGCGCTTTACCAAATCCGCTACGCTGGCCGCTTCATCGTCTGAATCCAGCCACACACTCACATTGCTCGCGCCAGTCAAAAGTTCTTGGTTTTGCAGATACCATTTGATATGCACTAACCAATTGCCGGCGCCGAGTTCGCTTACGGAAGAAGTTGCGTCTTTTGCCAACACCTGCCAATTGTCCGCCAGCAGTTCGCCATTTTTACTAAGCTTTGGCATAAACACGCTCCTTAAAGGGATCCATGCCGATGCGTGTAAAGGTGTTAATGAAATCTTCCTCACCTTCACGATTCTCGACATACACGTTAATGATTTTGCGGATGATCTTGGGCATGTCTTCACGGCTGAAAGACGGCCCAAGGACTTCTCCCAGAGCCGCGTTGTAACCGGAGTTACCTCCCAGCTGCACCTGATAGAACTCTTCGCCTTTTTTATCTACGCCGAGAATGCCGATATTGCCAATATGGTGATGGCCGCAGGCGTTCATGCAGCCGGAAATATTGAGTTCTATCTGGCCTAAATCGTAGAGGTAATCCAAATCATCAAATTCGCGCTGAATCGCTTCGGCGATGGGGATTGATTTGGCATTCGCCAGAGAGCAGAAGTCGCCACCTGGGCAGCAGATGATATCGGTGAGGGTGCCGATATTGGCGGTAGCAAAACCCGCTTGTTCCAATTCTTGCCACAGATTAAACAACTGCGCCGCGGGTACGTCCGCCAATACCATGTTCTGGTTGTGGGTGGTGCGTACTTCGCCGAATGAATAACGGTCGGCCAGATCGGCAATAATTTCCAGCTGGCGATCAGTCAAATCTCCGGGTGGAACACCGGTAAATTTCAGTGACAAAGTCACCGCGCGATAACCCGGGACTTTATGCGGTTGCACATTGTGGCTGAGCCAGTTGCCAAATTCGCGATTTTCTCCGCGCAGGGCATTGATAGGGGCCATGGCATCGACATCGTCCAGCCCACGCTTATAAGCCGGCTCCGGGAAGAAACTGCGCGCGCGCTCGATTTCTTCGTTGGGCAGATAACTGGCGCTTTCGCGCAGATTTTGCCATTCGTTTTCTACCATTTCTGCGAAAACGCTCGGCCCGACGGCTCGCACCAGAATTTTGATGCGGGCCTTGAATTTATTGTCGCGGCGACCGTGGAGGTTGTAGATGCGCAGGATGGCTTCGAGGTAAGTCAAAATGTCCTGCTCCGGCAGAAATTCGCGAATTACGCTGCCGATAACTGGGGTGCGTCCCAACCCACCGCCAACCAAAACTTTGAAGCCGATTTCACCCGCAGAATTCTTCACCAGTTGCAGGCCTATGTCGTGAAAATAAATGGCGGCTCGATCGCTGAGCGTGCCCGCGACGGCGATTTTGAACTTGCGCGGCAGGAACGCGAATTCCGGGTGGAAGGTGGACCACTGGCGGATGATTTCGCAGTAGGGGCGGGGATCGATGATTTCATCGGGGGCGACCCCAGCAAACTGATCGGTGGTCACATTGCGAATACAGTTGCCGCTGGTTTGCACCGCGTGCATTTCCACTTCTGCCAGCTCGGCGAGAATGTCTGGCACTTCATCGAGCTGAGGCCAGTTGAGCTGGATGTTCTGCCGGGTGGTTACGTGACAGTAGCCCTTGTCGTAATAGCGGGTGATATGCGCGAGTTTGCGCAATTGCCGGCTGTTGAGCATGCCGTAGGGAACTGCAATTCTCAGCATGGGTGCCAAGCGCTGCACGTAGAGCCCGTTCTGCAAACGCAGCGGCAGAAATTGTTCTGGAGGTATTTCCCCCGCTAAATAGCGCTCAGTCTGGCGTCGGAACTGGGAGACGCGCTGGCCGATAATTTTGTGATCGTATTCGTCGTAAACGTACATGAAAAGTTCGTTTCCCCTGGCAGTAAAAATAACGCTGTCCGGCCCGGCAATACCCGCTAATGGGGCTTCTGCCGCTCCTTATTTGCACGATAAATAGCCAATAAGGACAGCGGGCGGCAAGCATACAGGATTGGACACTATGCGGCGAGCCGTGCCACAAAGGGTTTTTCCGATGGCACTCATCAGTTTTGCGGTTAGCAATCTGACCCTGGCTTAGCCTGGGGCCGCTAAGCTGTTATTCCGACTGAATTTTCTGATACCATCCGCGTCCTTTGAACTGGCGAAATGCGCGGAATTGCTAGCGTGGTTGACACCCGAACGGTACGAGTAAAGATCTGCGGTATCACTACAACCGACGCGGCCGTTGCGGCGGCGGCGGCAGGCGCGGACGCGATAGGGTTGGTGTTCTATAGTGCCAGTCCGCGCAATTTGGCCGATCTGGGTCGTGCCCGCGACATAGCACTTGCCGCTGGCCCGCTCATTAGTGTCGTCGGGCTTTTCGTCAATCCGCAACCGGCGGAGATTGAAAAGGTGCTAGGCCAAGTGCCGTTGAGCCTGTTGCAGTTTCATGGCGATGAGAGCGAAACATTTTGTTGCAGCTTTTACCGTCCTTATTTAAAAGCACTGCGCATGAAACCAGGGGTGGATATAAAGGCCGCTGCTGTTGCCTATAGCAGTGCGACAGGTTTGTTGTTGGATGCTTACCGTCCTGGAATTCCCGGCGGCACTGGCGAAGTTTTTGATTGGCAGCAAATACCTCCATCGCTGCCGCGCCCCTTGGTGTTGGCAGGCGGTCTTACATCTGCAAACGTTGCGCAAGCGGTCGCAACTGTCCGCCCTTGGGCGGTGGATGTCAGCGGCGGCGTCGAGTCCAGCCCCGGCATTAAGGATACGGATTTGATCCGGCAGTTCATCAGCCGCGCGAAAGCGGTCCCGATTTCGATAAACCATGAGTAATTTTTCGTGAACGATACCAAAGTTGATTTCGCCAGCATGCCGGATGAGCGCGGCCATTTCGGCCAGTTCGGCGGGCGTTTTGTCTCTGAAACCCTGTTTTACGCTTTGGACGAACTTCAGAGCATGTACAACCGTTTGAAAAATGATCCCGCTTTCCAGGCAGAGATCGACCGCGACTTGACCCATTATGTCGGTCGTCCTTCACCCCTGTATTTCGCGGAGCGCTGGACTGAAAAAACCGGCGGCGCGCGTCTGTTTCTCAAACGTGAAGACCTCAACCACACGGGCGCCCATAAGGTTAACAACACGATCGGTCAGGCGTTGCTCGCCAAATATTCTGGTAAGAAGCGCGTAATTGCTGAGACCGGAGCGGGTCAGCATGGCGTTGCGACGGCGACCGTAGCCGCCCGGCTCGGGTTGGAGTGCGTTGTCTATATGGGCTCGGAGGACGTCAAGCGTCAGTCCCTCAACGTCTACCGTATGAAGCTGCTTGGCGCCACCGTGGTGCCGGTGGAATCCGGGTCGAAAACCCTCAAAGACGCCATGAACGAAGCCATGCGCGACTGGGTCACCAATGTGGATGACACTTTCTATATCATCGGCACCGCCGCGGGTCCCCATCCGTACCCGCAGCTGGTGCGGGATTTTCAGTGCATCATCGGCCGCGAAGCGCGCGCTCAATGTCTGGAGCAGACGGGGCGTCTCCCCGATGCGCTGGTCGCCTGTGTCGGCGGAGGTTCCAACGCTATAGGGCTGTTCCACCCGTTTTTGGATGACACTTCCGTGGCTATGTACGGCGTCGAAGCGGGTGGGCTTGGACTGGAAACCGGTCGACACGCAGCGCCGCTGAATGAAGGTGTTCCGGGTGTTCTTCACGGCAACCGCACTTACCTTATGGAAGATGAAAACGGCCAGATCATTGATACGCACTCCGTGTCTGCTGGCCTGGATTATCCAGGAGTCGGGCCTGAACACGCGTGGCTGAAAGACCTTGGACGGGTGAACTATGTCGCCATCACCGATGACGAAGCCATGGCCGCGTTCCGCAGTCTGACCCGGGTGGAAGGCATAATGCCGGCCCTCGAATCCGCCCACGCGGTCGCCTACGGTGAAAAGCTGGCGGCGCAGATGGACAAGGACGGCATTGTGATCGTCAACCTGTCCGGCCGCGGCGACAAAGATATTTTGACGGTCGCGAAGATCGACGGAATTGAGGTTTGACATGAACAGGATTACGCAAAAAATTCAGGCGCTGAAGCAGGACGGCCGTAAAGCGCTGGTTACCTATATCGTCAACGGTGATCCGTCTCCTGATGTCACTTTGGCCGCTTTACATACCATGGTAGAGGCGGGTGCCGATATTCTCGAGATTGGAGTGCCTTTTTCCGATCCCATGGCTGAAGGCCCTGTTATTCAGCGCGGCCACGAACGCGCACTCACTCATGGCACCAGCCTTCGTGACACACTGGCTCTGGTGAAAGCGTTTCGTGAGAAGAACCAAGAAACACCCGTGGTGCTGATGGGGTATGCCAATCCGGTCGAGCGTATGGGTTACGACTACTTTGCCGATGCCGCGGCGGAAGCAGGGGTGGATGGTCTGCTCACGGTGGATCTGCCACCGGAAGAAGCCGAAGATCTCCACACCCGTTTGCGCGCGCGCGGTCTGGAAAGTATTTTTCTGCTGGCGCCGACTTCATCAGAAGCCCGCGTTAAAAAAGTCGCCGAGCTTGCCGGCGGTTTTATCTATTACGTTTCCCTGAAAGGTGTGACCGGCGCCAGCCATTTGGATATTGGCTCCGTCAAAGATAAGCTCGAGCTTATTTCTCGTCACAGCCAGCTGCCGGTCATGGTGGGCTTTGGCATTAAAGATGGCATTTCGGCCCAGGCGGTCAGTGGCTACGCCGACGGCGTAGTGGTCGGCAGCGCCTTGGTGGACATCATGGGATCAGGCCACGCCCAAATCCAGATTCTCGATGGGTTGCGTCTCAAGGTGGCATCGATTCGCGCTGCCTTGGATCAGAATTCCAAATAATCCTGGCCCGTCGCAGTCGGCCATTATTGAGTTCAGATGCTATGAGTTGGTTAGAAAAAATCGTTCCCAACGTGGTGCGTTCAGAGCGTCGCGGTGAAAGCAAAGTCCCGGAAGGGCTTTGGAAAAAATGTACCAAATGCGAGGCGGTGCTTTACCGGCCCGAATTGGAAAAAAGCCTGGATGTATGTCCCAAATGCGACCATCACATGCGCATAGGTGCGCGTCGTCGCATGGACATTTTCCTTGATGAGCAGGGTAGGGAAGAGATCGCCGCAGACGTGGTGCCGATCGACCGCCTCAAGTTCAAAGACGTTAAGAAGTACAAAGAGCGTTTGACCTCCGCGCAAAAGACCACTGGCGAAAAAGACGCGTTGATCGCGATGAAAGGAACCCTGCAAGGGATTCCAGTTGTGGTCGCCGCGTTTGAATTCGCTTTCCACGGCGGCTCCATGGGCTATGTGGTGGGCGAACGCTTCACCCGGGCTGCCCAGGTCGCGCTGAAGGAAAAACGCCCGCTGATTTGCTTCTCCGCCACTGGCGGTGCGCGCATGCAGGAAGCCTTGATCTCCCTGATGCAAATGGCGAAAACCAGCGCCGTGATTGAGCGTTTGAAGCAGGAAGGCGTTCCCTACATTTCCGTTATGACCGATCCGGTTTACGGTGGTGTTTCCGCAAGCCTCGCGCTCTTAGGCGACATCAATGCTGCCGAGCCTGGCGCTCGAGCCGGCTTTGCCGGCCCTGCGATCATCGAGCAGACTATCCGCCAGAAATTGCCCAAAGGATTTCAGCGTTCGGAGTTTCTGCTGGAGCACGGCGCTATAGATACCATTATTCACCGCCGGGAAATGCGCGACCGCCTGGCGTCTCTGATCGCCAAGCTGCTGAAGTTGCCCGCTGTTAACCAAGCGGGCTGATGTAGTGCGCTTCGAGCGTCTTGATGATTGGTTGCGGTGGCAGGAGAGCTGCCACCCGGTAGCGATCGATCTGGGATTGGAGCGCGTTCGCGAGGTGGCGCTGCGGTTAGGGTTGTTGCCGACACGCAGCAAAGTCGTAACGGTCGCCGGCACCAACGGCAAGGGCACCTGTGTCGCGGCGCTGGAACAGCTGCTGTTGACCGCAGGTGAGACCTGCGGTGTCTACTCTTCCCCGCATATCCTGCATTATCGCGAGCGCATCTGCATCAATGGCCAGTTCGCCACGGACGAGGATATCTGCAGGGCTTTCACCGCTATTGACGAATCGCGCGGCGATATTTCTCTAACCTATTTTGAATTCGGTACTCTCGCCGCTCTCTACCTCTTCACTGAGGCAAATGTGCCTTATTGGGTGCTGGAAGTGGGCCTGGGCGGTCGCCTGGACGCCACCAATATCGTGGATGCGAACATCGCGGTGATCACCTCCATAGCCCTCGACCACACTGAGTGGCTTGGGCCGGACCGAGAGAGTATCGGCAGGGAAAAAGCCGGCATCTGCCGCCCCGGAATTCCACTGGTGTGCGCAGATTTCGACCCGCCGATTTCGGTGCTGGAACATGCCGCACGGCTCCATTGCGAACTGTTTCGGATTGATAAGGATTTTGGTTTTCACAGCGGTCAGCAGGGAACTGTTTTTTGGCTGGGGGATCTTCAGTCCTCGCTCGTGCAAGTGAATTTGCCTTGCCCTAGTTTGGCTGCGGCGCTGCAGGTTGGTTTTTTATTGAATCTGTTTAGCGAATTGCCGGTTTCCGCTTTCGAACAGATTGTTTTGCCGGGCCGACTACAATATGTAAATGCCGGTGGCCGCGATGTGATTTTGGATGTGGCCCACAATCCGGCGGCTTTTACTTACTTGGCGCGGCAGTTACAGAGTCGCCATCCAGGCGAAAAATTCGTTGTGGTGGTGGCGATGATGGCCGACAAGGATCTGCAGGACGCGCTTGCGGCGTTTGCGGATATAGCGGCCTCCTGGCATTTAACGACCATTCCAGGCTTTGCCCGGGCGGCCTCTAGCGCGCAGCTGCGTCAGGCATTGCCCAATAATGCATCGGCGACGGAATATGCCTCGGTCGACGACGCTTTGTCGGCGGTGTTACACAACAATTCTTCAGCGCCGGCGTTGATTACCGGTTCGTTTTACACAGTGGCGGATGC
>JBQGED010000458.1:0-8693 GCA_052039425.1 Sphingobacterium griseoflavum
TTTAGCGTGTGGTCGATCCACACCGGAATTTCCCGCTCGTCGTCGAGCACGGATACGTAAACCAGCTTTTTTTGTGCGGCGGTGGTGCGCGACTTGGCCACAGCGGTGCCATAGGGCCGCCGGCCTGAGAGCATTTGATAGGCGATAACTCCCAGGGAAAATAAATCAGAAGCGGGTGTTCCTGGCTCACCGAGAAAATATTCTGGCGCGGTATATTGTGCGGTCCCGGGAATCGGATTTTGCCGCGCGGACCCGGCAATTTCATTAATACCGGCGACCCGGGTGGAGCCGAAGTCAATAATTTTCACCGTGCCCGTGCGGTCGATGAGAATATTCTCCGGCCGCAGATCCTGATGCAGCATTTCCAGCCTGTGAAACGCTCGCAACCCTTTTGCGATCTGCTCGATAATATTGCGCACCGATTCAAGATCCGGCTGGGGGTGGTCGATCATCCATTGGCTTAAGGTTTGCCCCGCGACATATTCGCTGACCACGTATAAAAAACTGCGTGGGCGTTCGCCGAAACAGGGCTTCACGACGTGAATATTGTCGATGCGCCGCGCGATCCATTCCTCCAAAAAAAAGTGTTCGAGATAGTCGTTATCACTGCGCAATTCGGTGGACGGCATTTTAATCGCTACCTGCCTTTGCGAGGCGAGATCCACGGCTAAGTAGACGTGACTGCGACTGCTGGCGTGGATCTGGCGGACAATGCGGAAGCCGTCGAATTCCATTCGCGGTTCAATGGCGGGGGCTAGTGGCAGTTCGCGCAATTTCTGTTGTAAATCATGCGCGCCGGCGGAAGGTAATTGTTCAATGCGCACAATCTGCAACGTTAAATTATCGTCGCTGCCATTGGCGAGCGCCTGTTCCACCAGCAGGCGCGCCGTTGTATCCAGATCATCACCAACGCTCAGCAGACAATCTGCAACACTGTGTGCGGGCAGAAATTCATAAACGCCATCAGTCGCCAAAATAAAAATGTCACCGGCCTCCAACGGCAGGCTGAGGTATTCCAGGTCCAGCTGAGCGCTCGCGCCCATGGCGCGACAGAGATAGGTGGTCTCTTCGGAGATATGCAGACTATGGTCCGTGGTCAGCTGCTCCAACGTTCTTCCGTGCAAGCGATAAATACGCGCATCACCAGCGTGAAAAATATGGGCGCTATTACCTTTTAGAACCAGCGCGCTCAGCGTGCAAACATAACCCTTGTCCTGCTCGTATCGGTATTGACTACGCTGACTTTGCGCGTAAAGCCAGGAATTGATGGCCGTCAAAACCCTCTGCGCAGAGGTTTTGACGGACCAGGCTTCGGGAGTGCAGTAATAATCCGCAAAAAATCCTTTGACTGCCGATTCGCTGGCGATATGACTGACATCGCTGGAGCTGATGCCGTCGGCAATTGCGATGCAAATTCCCTTGAGCGCACAAAGCGACTCATCCGGAATGTAGACGCCGTAAAAATCCTGATTAGCGGGCTTGCGGCCCGCGAGAGAATGCTGCCCAACCGAAATTTTCAATGTGTTGGGCACGCCCGTAACGTCCAATCGCAAAATTTAAACGTAGGCTCTGGAGGGTGCTGTCCGCACATGTGTGCTATAGAGGGTCAATCCAGTAAAGGTAAGACCGCCGACCAGATTACCCAATACGGTGGGAATTTCATTCCAGATAAAATAATCCATGATGGAAAAATCGCCGCCCATAATCAGACCGGAGGGGAACAAGAACATGTTCACCACAGAATGTTCGAAAGTCATATAGAAGAACAGCATAATCGGCATCCACATGGCGATAACTTTGCCGCTGACGTGAGTGGAAATCATGGCGCCAACCACTCCGGTGGATACCATCCAGTTACACAACATGCCGCGGAAAAATATGGTGAACCAGCCAGCCAAACCGTGAGCGGCATAACCTACGGTGCGCGCTTCACCGACGCTGGCAATTTTATGTCCGACTTCACCGGGATCAGAGGTAAAGCCATAGGTCAGCACAAACGCCATCATAAAAGCCACCGTCAGCGCACCTGCGAAATTGCCTAAAAATACCAAGCCCCAGTTTTTTAGCACTCCATTGAGAGTCACACCGGGGCGCTTATCAATAAGGGCGAGGGGAGTGAGGACGATGACACCCGTGAGCAAATCGAAGCCCAATAAATAGAGCATGCAAAATCCCACTGGAAATAACACGGCGCCCAGCAGGGGCGATCCGGTTTGCACCGTGATGGTAATGGCGAAGGCGGCAGCCAAGGAGAGAATTGCTCCGGCCATAAAAGCGCGGATTAGTGTGTCGCGAGTGGACATAAAAATTTTGGATTCGCCGGCGTCCACCATTTTTTTGGCGAACTCGGAGGGGAGAATATAAGCCATAGGTTGTTTCCTGAAATCAGACCGTCTCGGGGATGGCCGAGATCACCGGCGGAATTGCCGGGCTGCGTCAGATCTCCCGATAGCAAGAACCAGACCCAGGCAAAAATATTTCATAAACGATTGAAAAATATGGCTTTATTGTCGATCAATCAAGATGGATTTCATTAATGCGGTCCTAAAAATGATTCTCAATGGTGCGCGTAGAGAATTATTTGGTGCACGAATTGACCTATTTTTGTTTTGACTGGATCAAAAATGGGGATTTTATTTTCGAGTTGAACCGTTATTGATCATAAAATAGGGCTTGGCTGTCGACTTGATGAATGAATGAGCACTTTAATTGTGCGTTTTCCGCGCAACCGGTAGGCAATAAACGCCGCAGTCAGCTTCAGATGTGCTCCTGTTCGCGGCGCAAGCAGGGCAATCTGGTCATCATAAGTATGATAATTAAGGCGGTGTACCAGCCCGCGTTATTTTTAATAAGTACCCACATCCTATAAACATAAAGGCCCCTCTATGTCGCAAAACTCCCGTATTGCTCGTCTCGCCATCGCCGGTATGGTTATCGCACTGTTTGTGGGGTGTGGCGGCGGGACGAGCTCCAATAGTTCATCGTCGAGTTCGTCCTCATCCTCCAGTTCCTCTAGCTCATCCTCCAGCAGCAGTTCCAGCTCCTCCAGCTCCAGTTCATCGAGTTCGTCCAATTCCAGCTCAAGCTCCTCAGGTTCAGGGCCCGTCACCATCGCGCCGAATCATCCACAGATCCGCTACACAGGGCGCGTGCAGGTGGATGCCAATGCGGCACTCTATGACTGGGCCGATGTCCGGATCGAGTTCAAGGTGAATGCTGCGCAGATCGAGTTGCTCTTTAATGATGGCAAAAACGATTACAACCTGTTTGTCGACGGACAATTCCAGCGCGCCATCACCACGGCAAATGGCACCACCGCATATCCGGTCAATTTGGGGCAGGGAGAGCATCAGGTATTGGTGACCAAGCGCACGGGTCCGAATTTTGGCTCGGGACGTTTTCAGGGGGTGCGTTTGCCGCAGGGCGGACAATTGCTGGATTTAGCGGCGCGCCCCGCACGCAGAATTGAATTTATCGGTGACTCTTATACCGTCGGCTACGGCAACGAAGGGCCGGGATTGAATTGCAACGGGAACTATCGACCCTACGAAAACAGCTATTTGACCTTCGCGCCTATCACCGCCAGAGCGCTGCAGGCGGAAAGTCATTCGGTTGCGATCTCGGGTTTTGGCGCCGTGCGTAATTACGGCGATGCCAATACCACCAGTGCCATGCCAATGCCGTTTTATTACGGCCGAACCTTGATGGAGCGCGCCGATCTGACGTGGAATTTCCAGTCGTGGGTGCCGCACCTGGTGGTGATTAAACTGGGCACCAACGACCATAGTACTGAGCCGCAACCTTCCGCAGACGTTTTTATCCGCGGCGTGCACGGTTTGATTACCCAGATTAATAATGCCTACGGACATCTGCCGATTATTTTGCTGGCGGACAGCTCGCTGCCGCAGCTGGTCACTCGCATGCAGACCGCCATGCAGCAGCAGCGCAATATGGGCAACGATCAAGTGCATTTTGTGCAGGTAACCCACCCGCCGCAGTCACAACTGGGTTGCGATTGGCACCCGCTGGTTGCAGGCCATCAGGCGATGGCGAATGAACTGGAAGCGGCAATAAAACCAATTTTGGGCTGGTAAGTGTAGCTGCATAAAGCAAAGTAGATTTTCCCGCGGTATTCGCGGTGGCAGATGCTTAAGGATTGATGTGCATTTGCCGCCGCATCTTCTTCTCTGATCCCACCACCATCTTAGCTTTCATTCTCACTTGGATTGTTCCATGGGTCGCTTGTATAGGCGAACCGATTCTCGATTTGACCATCTAAGCAATACTAATCAAATAGGCGGAGGACATTATGCGGAACATACACAGCGAAGCGAACAACGAACAGTGGCAACGCAATTCGGATGAATGGATTGCCATGCAGGAAAAATCACGAAAATTAAAAAATGAGGCGGACCGCATGGATAAGCATGGCGAGGAAAGACGGAAGTTTATCGATGAGATGAGGAAGAAGTCCTTTTCGTCCTGATTATTGATGGTGTGAATATTGCCCTTCAACAAGAAAACGTTTGTAGGCAATGTTATGAACGAAAAAGTTATAGGTAAAAGTAAGCATGTTCTTGCCTATTTTGGTGCGCTCCACGCCATAATCGCTGGTGTTGCACTTGTGCTCTTTATTGCGCAACTGGTTGCTCTGGAAAATGGCATTGCTTCAATCGTTTCCCGGGATATGCTGTATTTACAATTCACTCTGCTGGGTATGCTGCTGCCTAGTGTTGCGTTCTGCTCCTATCTATCCCTCGGTTTGAAACTGACTTCCGTCTTTTATAGAAGGGCATTACATGTTTCCATTTTCATGCTTCTGCCAATTGTGCCGTTTGTTTCGCTTATTGGATTTTATCTTCTTTGGTTGCTTCGCCGTTAATTGTTGTGCATAGCGGGTATGTTTTCTATACGAAAATATACGTAATTTATTGGTATTTTGGTAAATTTATGGAGCCACTTAATTTACGTAAATATACGTATTTTTTATGTTATTTAAGATTAAATGAATAATTCAGTTCTGCTTCGTATCGTTAACAAGAGCCTGAAACGCCGCTTGTGTCACAAAAATTAAGGAATATTTCTTTTTTTGGGGTGTTCATCGATAGGTTTAAAAAATATTATTCCCGTAGTTTTTTGGAAGTATTACGGGAGGATATTCCGGATGAATTGGTTGTTTTTATTTTTTCTTGGTGTTGTTCTTTCCGCATGTGGCTCTAAAGTGCCAGAACCGTCATCTGATAGTTCCTCTAGTAGCTTATCCTCTAGTAGCTTATCCTCTAGTAGCTCATCCTCAAGTTCAAGTAGCAGCAGTTCGTCATCCTCAAGTTCTTCAGGCGTGGTCAAGCCTGTAGCAAATTGTCTGGCGACGGATTTTGCACAACCCGCCGCTATAGGTTTGCAGCGCATCGCCGAAGAGCACGAGTTCGAATTGCTCACCGGAATTAAATTTTTCCCCGGCAACGATCAGATTTTTTATGTGTTACAACAAAATGGCGTGATCTGGCGCCTGGAGGAAAAATCGGGGGCGCTAGAAAAACAATTATTTGTGGATCTGCGCGATTACTACAATGTGGTTTTTACTCCCGAAGGGCCGGGCAGCTGTCATGAATGCGGCCTTTATAGCATGGCGTTCCATCCGCAATTTGCGGAGAACGGCTATATCTATTTGTCTTACACCGTGGACGGTGTCGAGGATATGCCGTTGCAATCCTACATCGCGCGTTTTCGCACTACCGATGGCGGCGTGAGTTTGGTAACAGATGGTGGAACCCTTGAGCAGCAGGTGATTTACCAGGTTGAGCAACCGACAACCATTCACAATAACGGTCAGATTAATTTCGGCCCTGACGGTTATCTCTATGTCAGCTTTGGCGATGGCGGCGCCGGCCATTATTCTCAGGATCCCACTAAACCATTCGGCTCCATTTTGCGTTTGACCGATACTGGAGAAGCGGCACCCGGCAATGAAATTGAAGGCGGTTTGCCGGAAATATACGCCATGGGTTTTCGCAATCCCTGGTTTTGGAGTTTTGATCGGTTGACCGGTGATTTATGGGTCGGCGATGTCGGTCAAGGGCTTATTGAAGAAGTGGATCGGGTAGTCAGTGGTGGTAATTACGGTTGGCCGTGTTACGAAGGCAAGCAAAAAACCGGCAATTGCAATGAGGATGTTCCGGAAAATTATGCGGAACCGGTTTGGGATTACGGCCGTGTGGACGGCCGCTCGGTGACCGGTGGTTTTGTTTATCGCGGTTCCGCTATTCCAGGGCTTTACGGTGCTTATATTTACGGCGATTTTGGCAGCGGCCTTATCTGGTCATTGCAGGAAAGTCCAACCGGTGGTTACCAGCGCGACCAATTGGCGGTGACGGGAAAAATGATCTCGGCATTTGCTGAAGACAATAGCGGCGAGCTCTACACCATGGATTATCTGAGCGGCGAACTCTACCGAATTACCGCGCCCGAGCAGTCGCAGTTGCCGCCTTTACCTGAATTGCTCTCCGCCACTGGGTGTACGGACATAGAGAATGTCACCCAGCCCGCCGACCATCTGTTGCCCTATAACATCAATGAGCCATTCTGGTCGGACGGCGCCGATAAAGAGCGCTTTCTGCGTTTGCCTGAGGGCACCTCCGCCCAGGTGGATGTGGTCGGCAATATTCTGCTGCCGGTGGGATCGGTGGTGGTCAAAAACTTCCGTTTGCAGAATCGCCTTATCGAAACCCGCCTGTTGTTGCATCAACCGGACAGCGGCTGGAACGGTTACAGCTATGCCTGGAACGAAGATGAATCCGAAGCGACCCTGCTGGAGGGTAGCCTTGATACGGACGTCGCCGGTCAGGTGTGGCATTTCCCAAGCCGCGCTGAATGCGCCCAGTGCCATATAGGTGCGGCGGGGTCGAGCCTCGGTTTGGAGGTAGCGCAGGTCAATCAGCCCCACGCCAACCCCAACCCGTTGGTTGAATGGATGGATCGCGGCCTGGTGGGCTACGTCAACAATCGGCTGAAATCCCAGTCCCTACCGGCGAGCAGCAATACCAGCGTCGATGTGGATGCGCGGGCGCGCAGTTATCTGCACTCCAACTGTTCGTATTGCCACAGGCCTGGCGGCACCAGCCAAGCCACTATGGATTTGCGCTTCACCACCCATTTGGTGAATGCCAATGTCTGTAATGCAGAGCCTATGCAAGGTGATCTGGGAGTTGCCGACGGCCGCCTGATAGTGCCGGGGGATGCGGAGCGGTCAGTGCTCTGGCAGCGGATTTCCTTGGAAGGGGACAAGCGCATGCCGCCCCTGGCGAGTAATAAATTGGATGACGTCAGCGTAGCGCTTATCCGCGAATGGATCGACGGCATGGAAAACTGCGATGGGGTAGCGGGTCCGACGGACGCTGTGTTCCAGATTCGCAGCGGTGAGCACTATCTCGCTATGGCAGATGGGCTCCCCGTAGTCTTGGCAGCGGACGAGGCGGCGGAAGTGCAATGGCAGGTGCTGCCGGAAGTGGAAAGTTTCTATCGCCTTCGTTTGGGTGACTCTGGCAAAACCCAGTTGAATACTGAGGCCGGCACCCTCGAAGTGAGCTTTGCCGAAGACTATTGGTGGACAGCCCATTGGGAGCTCGCACCTACGGCGGAAGGTTTCCGAATCCGCAGCAGAGTGCGAGCTGATGAATATCTGGAGATCCGCGACGGTGAAGTGAAGCTCATACCCGAGGCTGAGGCTGGGCAAACCCTGTGGCAGTTTGAGCGAGTGGTTGTACAGAAGAGTGATTAGACGGTTGTTGGCGTCGAAATAGTTGACAGATGTTGAATTAAGCGTCACTAAGGTCTCGTTAATCTATTGATTTTAAAGAAATTCCACAGGAGGGTGCGGTTATTGCTAATTAGGGCCTGTGGTTCCCGGGGTGGGAACCGGTCGGTCAACAACTGGTAATCGTTATGAAGAAACATCTGTTTGGTTTGTCACTTGTTGCTTCTTTGGCATTTGTCGCTGGTCCTAGTTACGCCGTTGGTACCTGGGGTGGAAATTCTGGCAACAAAGGCAAGCTTGATGACATGGTCTGCAAGCTTGCCCCCAAAAATCCCCATTGCACGGGCAACACACCTGCGCCGCAACCTGAGCCGCACAAGGTTCCGGAAATCGACGCTGCCAACGCTGGCTTGGCGCTGGCCCTGGTTGGTGGATTGCTGGCTATCCGTCGCGAGCGCCGCAACCGCCGTTAAGCGACCCTAAAGTTCCTTGTTGGTTTGAAGCCTCCGGGCGAGAGTCTGGAGGCTTTTTTTATTTCCGGAAGACCAATTTGTTTAGCAGCGCACGGAAACCAAATGCTTATGGGCGTGAAGTAAATTCGTAAATTCAGCACAGGAGGATTTATGGAAACGCAAGAGCTTCACCGCGGTCGGCTGATTGATCATATTCAATTGGTCGTGCGCGATCTTCCCGCTTCGCAACATTTTTATTCTGCCGTTTTCGAAGCGCTCGATATTCCCATGGGCGGAACTGGGAATGACTATTTTTGGGCGGATGAATTATTTGTTTCCTCCCAGGACAGCGTCGCTGCGCAGGGAATTTTGACGGGCCGCCATCATCTCGCGTTCCAGGCGCAGGATCGCGCTATGGTGGACGCGTTTTATCAAGCCGCGCTTGCCAATGGTGGCCAAGCTAACGGCGCGCCGGGTGAGCGTGCGTA
>JBQGED010000459.1:0-6156 GCA_052039425.1 Sphingobacterium griseoflavum
AAAACATCGCGCCAAAACGGAAGAAATCTGGAAACTGCCCGAGGGCACAATTCCGGACAAAGTCGGCTTTGCCGCAGTGACCCAAAGTCGCAAATTAAAAGATGGCGTTGTTCGCGTTTATTGGACACAGGTGTGCAACAACATTCAGGCCGGGCCGAATTTAATGCAGGAAACCCTACCGGGCTGGCGCAATCCCAAAGCCTTTGTGATTGTGTCGGATGTATATCCCACCGCGTCTGCGCAGGCGGCGGATTTGATTCTGCCAAGCGCGATGTGGGTGGAAAAGGAGGGCGCCTACGGCAACGCCGAGCGGCGCACGCAATTCTGGCATCAACTGGTGCCGCCGCCGGGTGAGGCGCGTTCGGATTTATGGCAATTGGTGGAATTTTCCAAGCGCATTAAAACCGACGAGGTTTGGCCGCAGGAATTATTGGATAAAGCACCGGATTATCGCGGCAAAACGCTGTATCAGGTTTTATTTGCCAACGGTCAGGTGGATCAATTTCCACTGAGCGACATCGACGCTACTCATCTCAACGATGAAGCCAAAGCTTTCGGTTTTTATCTGCAAAAAGGCTTGTTTGAAGAATACGCGCGATTTGGCCGCGGCAAAGCCCACGATCTCGCACCTTTTGATCGCTATCATCAGGAGCGCGGTTTGCGCTGGCCGGTGGTGGATGGCAAGGAAACCCGCTGGCGTTTTCGCGAAGGTCATGATCCTTATGTGGAAAAAGGCACCGGCGTGCAGTTTTACGGTTATCCGGATAAACGCGCGCTGATTTTTGCCGTGCCTTATGAACCGCCGGCGGAGTCGCCGGATGCGGAATATCCGTTCTGGTTGAGCACTGGCCGCGTATTGGAACACTGGCATACCGGCTCTATGACTCAGCGCGTGCCGGAGCTCAACTCCGCCGTGCCGCAGGCGCTGATCTATATGAATTACGAAGACGCACGCGATCAAGGTTTTCGTCGCGGCAGCGAGGTGCGCGTCATTAGTCGGCGCGGCGATATGATCGGCCGAGTGGAAACCCGAGGCCGGGTGTTACCACCGCGCGGATTGATCTATATCCCGTTTTTTGACGCGAATAGACTGGTCAATAAGTTGACCTTGGATGCAACCGATCCAATTTCACTGCAGACCGACTACAAAAAATGCGCTGTCCGGCTTGAACTGATCCGGTTGGCCTAGGAGGCGAAAATGAAAACGCTCTTTTTCTTCCTCTTAATTCTGCCGTTGATCGCAAGCGCCGAAGACAGCCTTGATGCTCCGGCAATGGACGGCATCCGCCGTGGCGGCACTTTGGCGCAGGAGCTGCCCGCGCCGACTATTCCGCGCGAATTAAGCCAGGGGCCGCGCTCACCGCGCAACTATCCCGAGCAGCCGCCGACGATTCCCCATTCCATCCGCGATTATCAGGTGGATAAAAATTTTAATCAGTGCCTGAGTTGCCACAGCCGTGGCCGCAGCCCGGAAACCGGCGCGCCTATGGTAAGCGTCACGCATTTTTGGGATCGCGATAACCAAGCGCTGGCAGCGGTGTCGCCGCGTCGATATTTTTGTTTGCAATGCCACGTGCCGCAACACGACGCGCCGCACGCGATGAGCAATGATTTTCAGAGCATCGATACCGTTCTGCAAAAAAGTGCCGAGAAAAAAGCGGAGTAAATTATGTGGCGAGCGCTCTCGGAATATTGGCGGATTTTCAGACGGCCATCGGCTTACATCAGCCTCGGCACTCTGAGCATGGGCGGATTTATCGCCGGCATTATTTTTTGGGGAGGCTTTAATACCGCACTGGAAATTACCAATACCGAACAGTTTTGCATTAGCTGCCACGAAATGAATGCGAATCCCTATCAGGAGCTGATTCCCACCATTCATTACACCAATCGCTCGGGTGTGCGCGCCGTGTGTTCCGACTGTCATGTCCCCCACGACTGGACCTATAAAATCGCCCGCAAAATGGAAGCGTCCAAAGAAGTGTGGGGGTGGGTTTTTGGCAGTATTAATACACGGGATAAATTCGTCGAAAAACGCCGCCATCTCGCCGAGCGCGAATGGCGCAGACTCAAAGCCAATGACTCCCTGGAATGCCGCAACTGCCACAACTTTGAATATATGGATTTTACCTTGCAATCGCCGCGCGCCCGGGAAATGCATTCAACCCTGCTCGCCAGTGGCGAAAAAACCTGCATCGATTGCCACAAAGGCATTGCCCACCATTTGCCGGATATGAGCGGTGTGCCTATGGGGCATCTGGAATTTTGGGAAAATCCTGCCCTCGCCGATATCGCCGTGGCTATCAGCGAAGGCTGAAAGCCCTCGCGAACTTTACATTTCTTTTCCCGCATTCCCGGAATCAATTCCGCGCCACTGCCTCTATAATCTGCGCGTGTTTCGATTTGATCTCCGAGGATTTGCATGAGTGTGTTATCGCCGGGAAATATTTCTCGCTATAAGTGGCCGATTTTGCTGGTTGCAGGTTCGCTGCTGTTTGCCGCCTGGTTTTTCACTCGCGAAGGTGGCGGTCAGACGCGCTTCAGTACTGCTACCGTCAACCGCGGCACGATTGAAAATCTGGTGACCGCAACCGGGGTGCTGCAGCCGCGGGATTATGTGGATGTGGGCGCGCAGGTGTCCGGCCAGTTGAAGGTGCTGCATGTGGATGTGGGCAGCACAGTGAAAGAGGGCGATCTGCTGGCGGAAATAGACGCGACGGTTTACGCCGCCCGGGTTGAAGGCACGCGGGCCCAGTTGCGCAATCAGCAGGCGCAGCTCAAGGACCGCGAGGCGCAACTCAAACTGGCGCGCGTCAACTATCAGCGCCAGGTGAATTTGCGCAAAGAGGATGCGAGTACAGCGGAGGCGTTGCAGAGCGCTGAGGCGCAATTGCAATCCGCTGAGGCGCAATTGGAATCGTTGAAGGCTCAGCTTGCACAGACTGAATCCAGCTTGCGTGGCGAAGAGGCCAATCTCGAATACGCCCGTATTTATGCGCCCATCTCCGGCACTGTGGTTTCCCTCACCTCCCGCCAGGGCCAGACGTTGAATGCCAATCAGGTGGCGCCGACCGTTTTGCGTATCGCCGATTTGTCCACCATGACCGTGCAGGCGCAGGTGTCCGAGGCGGATATCGGCAAGCTCACACCGGGCATGCGCGTGTACTTCACCACCTTCGGCAGCGGCGGCAAGCGCTGGTACAGCACGCTGGGCCGGATCGAGCCCACGCCGACCATTCTTAACAATGTCGTGCTCTATAACGCGCTTTTCGATGTGCCCAATCCCGATGGCGAATTGATGACGCAAATGACCACCCAGGTGTTTTTCATCGCGTCCCAGGCGCGCGATGTTCTGCAGGTTCCGGTGGCGGCGCTGACCTTTGCACGAGGCGGCGATGAGAATCCTGGCTCCGCCGAGCGTCCGCGCGGCCCCAACGGCGCAGCCAACGCTAATGGTCCAGGACCGAATGGACCTCGCCCCGAGGGTGCTGCCGCACCAGCTGATCGACGTCCATCGAATGGCGGTGGCGAGCGACGCAGAGAAACTGCAGATCCCAATACTCCGCGCAAAGCGACCGTCAAGGTACTGGTGGGACGCGATCAGATCGAAGAGCGCGAGGTCACCATAGGCGTCAGCAACCGGGTGCGGGCGGAAGTGCTCTCTGGTTTGCAGGAAGGCGAGCAGGTTGCCCTTGGCGATGCCAGCAGCGCGCAAGCGGCTAATGCGAATCGGCCTGGCTTTGGCGGCGGCATGAGGATGATGCGCTAATGTCGTCTGAACGCACGCCGCTGATCGAGCTGCATGGCATCACGCGGATTTATCACAACGGGGAAGTGGCGACCCAGGTATTGCACGGCATTGATCTGAAGATCTACCCGGGCGAATTCGTCGCGATTATGGGGGCTTCGGGCTCCGGCAAATCCACGCTGATGAACATTATCGGCTGCCTGGACAGTCCTTCCGGCGGGCAATATCTGTTTGAAGGTCGGGATGTCGCCACCTTCGATCACGATGAGCTGGCGCGCCTGCGCCGGGAATATTTTGGTTTCGTTTTTCAGAGCTACAACCTGCTTCCGGGCATGAGCGCCGTCGCTAACGTGGAGATGCCGGCGACCTATTCTGGTATGACCCAGCAGGAGCGCCACGACCGCGCCGCGGGCCTGCTGACGCGACTCGGTTTGGGCGAGCGTCTGCACCATAAGCCCAACCAACTCTCCGGCGGTCAGCAGCAGCGTGTGTCGATTGCGCGCGCGTTGATGAACGGCGGCAAGATTATTCTCGCCGACGAACCCACTGGTGCACTCGACAGTCGCAGCGGCGTCGAGGTGATGAAACTGCTGAAGGATTTATCCGAACAGGGTTACACCATCATTTTGATTACTCACGATGCGGAAGTCGCCGCAAACGCTGATCGTTTGATCGAAGTTCGCGATGGACGTGTGGTGGCGGACGCGGCCCCAAAGGCCGAGCCGAAAATCCCGCAGTCTTTGGATAACGGTATCGCGCACGGTGAGCCGTCATTAATCGATGAAATCCTCGCGGGTGGCAAAACGGCCATGCGCTCCCTGTTCGGCAATATTTTCCGCACGGTGTTAACGCTGCTTGGAATTGTGATTGGCGTTGCGTCGGTGATCACCATGCTGGCCATCGGTGATGGCGCCAAACAAGCCGTGGTGGAGAGCATCAGTGCTATGGGCAGCAACTTATTGCTGGTGCGTCCGGGCGGCCCTAATCAGCGCGGTGGTCGCTGGGGTGTTTCGACTCTCGTGCCCGAGGATGTTCACGCTCTCAACGAATTGCCGAATTTAATTGCGGTGCCTGAATTAACCGGCAGTTACACCTTGCGCTATGACACCGAAGACCACAGCGCGGAAGTCAATGCGACCTCTTCGAATTTTATTTATGCGCGGCAGTGGGCAGTTGCGCATGGAACCTTTTTTACGGAAGAAGATGAAAGCACTTATGCCACTGTTGCTGTACTTGGAAAAACCGTTGCGAATAAATTATTTGGCCAACGCGATCCGCTCGGGGAATATCTGATCATCAACAATATTTTGTTTCAGGTGATCGGTGTGATGAGCGAGCGCGGCGCATCGCCCATGGGGCAGGATCAGGATGATGTGGTGTTGGTACCGTTTACCACGGGAAGTCTGCGAATTTTTGGTCAGAGCTTTTTGCGCAATATCACCATCGCGGTTACTGACCCAAACTTAATGGATGCCACGCAAGCCGCCGCGCAGGAATTGTTGCTCGCACGCCACGGCACGGAGGATTTTACGATCCGCAATATGGCCTCGCTGATCGACACGGTGTCAGAGACGCAAAACACTATGACGATTCTGCTCGCATCTATTGCGGCAATTTCGCTCTTGGTGGGTGGTATAGGTGTGATGAATATTATGCTGGTGAGTGTGACGGAGCGGACGCGGGAAATCGGTATTCGCATGGCAACCGGCGCGCGCCAGCGACATATTTTGCAGCAGTTTTTAATCGAGGCTTTGGTGGTGTCAGCGCTTGGTGGCGTCATCGGGGTGGTATTAGGTTTGTCGGCAACGGCGCTGGTGGGCGTTTTAGGGACGCCTATTTACTATTCCGTTATGCCGGTGGTTTTGGCATTTAGTTGTGCGTTTGCGACCGGATTGGTTTTTGGATTTTTGCCGGCGCGTAAGGCCGCGAGTCTCGACCCAGTGACCGCGCTGGCTTCCGAGTAACGTTCTCGCCGATTTTTAAATTGAGATTTAATTGCATGCTCAAGCAAAATTGTTTTCCGCGCCTGATATCACTCGCTGCTGCGGTTATGACTGTCACCGCCTGCCAAACCATTGCGCAAATCGAGCGGCCGACGATTCCTTTAGACGTTACAGGTTCGCAGGAAGCGACCGCGCAAAATCTCCCTATTGTTCCTTCTGTCGAAATCGAAAAAGACTGGTGGCAATCGTTTCAGTCGGCGCAGCTCAATCAAATGATCGAAGTGGCGCAGAAACAAAATCCCGATTTGCGCATTGCGGGTGAGCGCGTGCGGCAGGCGGAATTGCAGATGCGCATCGCCGGCGCGTCTTTATTTCCCTCGTTCACCATTAATGGCAGCACCGGCTCCGGGCGCAGCCGGTTTGATGGGGGTGAGTGGGACACAAGTGAAAGTAGTCGTGTGGGTT
>JBQGED010000460.1:0-15075 GCA_052039425.1 Sphingobacterium griseoflavum
ATGGTGGGTTCACATCTACCGGTGGCGGTGGCACACGGGGAAGGGCGGGCCGAGTTTGCCGATGATGAGGCATTCCGCCGCTGCGACCAGAGTGGTTTGGTGTCGATGCGTTTTGTGAATAACCATCTGCAGCCGGCGTCCCGGTACCCGGCCAACCCCAACGGCTCGCCGGCGGGCATCACCAGCCTGACCAGTCGCGACGGCCGCGTCACCATCATGATGCCGCACCCGGAACGCGTATTCCGCACGGTCACTAACTCCTGGCAACCGCCAGAGTGGGGTGAAGACGGCGGCTGGTTGCGGCTGTTCCGCAATGCTCGGGTATTTGTGAACTAAAAAACAAGGGCGCGGCCCATGGCCGCGTCGTGGACACGCCGACGGCGACTCTTTATGCTGGGTCGCACATTGATGTGAACACTCGTGATCAGGATCGGAATCGATGAAAGATGGCCCGGAACAGCCGCCCAGCGACCCGCAGAATCCCGCCACGCGTATTCAAATAAAACGTCCGGCGGATGCGACGCGTATCCAAAACTCCTCGTCCCCCAAGGTTATTGGACCTAAAGGCGCAGAGCTCCACCTCACCCGCATTCGTCAATCTATCCGCGAACAAAACAGCAGCCAGGGCTTCGCTCTTGCCAAACAGGCGGCGGACAAAGCCCTCGCCGCCAACAAAATCATCCTGAACAAACGTTTTGTACTTGAAGCCACCCTCGGCGCTGGCGGCATGGGCACCGTGTATCGCGCGAAAGATCTACGCAAAGTGGAAGCCAGCGACCCCAATCCGTATGTCGCCGTAAAAGTACTCAACGATGATTTCCGCAATCACCCGGACGCGTTTGTAACCCTGCAGCGCGAGGCCAGCCGCTCCCACATTCTGTCGCATCCCAACATCGTCACCGTGCACGACTTCGACCGCGATGGCGATGTCATCTATATGACCATGGAGCTGTTGCAAGGGCAGGGGTTGGAAGCGGTGATCCGCCAGCACCGCAACAAGGGATTGGCAAAGGAACAGGCGCTCAAGATCATTCGCGATATCGGCCAGGCGCTGGCCTACGCCCATCAAAAACATATCGTCCACAGCGACCTTAAGCCCGGCAATATTTTTGTCTGCGCGGATAGCACCAAGGTGTTGGATTTCGGCATCGCGCGCCTGACCAGTCATAGCGGCGCGGAGGATTTTGATGCCGGTTCTCTCGGTGCTTTAACGCCGGCGTATGCCAGCTTGGAAATGATCAACGGCGAAGACCCGCACCCGGCGGACGATATCTACGCTTTTGCCATCATCGCCTATGAATTATTTACTGGAGAACATCCCTACCAACGCAAGTCCGCGGACGTGGCACTGCGGGAAAAATTGCGTCCAGCGCCAGTCCGCGGACTCAGCAAGCAGCAGTGGAAAGTGCTGGAGAGCGGTTTGAAGCTGCGCCGCAGTGAGCGCGCCCAGAATGTCACGCACTTCTATAAAGGCCTCACGCAAAAACGCCGTTCGATCAAAGGCTTGTTGGCGGCCACGGTTTTGCTTAGCGCGCTGGGCGCGACTATCGCTTATCGCTTATTGGTGGGTGATCAACTGCAAGCGCGGGTGGCGGAAACCTATGCGCGTGGTTCCGAATGTCTCGCCGCTGGAGATGCGGACTGCGCACTCGATAGCGCCAAGGCGGTGTTACAGATGGACGCGAATCATGCGGCGGCAAACGCACTGATGGAACAGGCATCGGCGCGGTTGCGCGCGCACCGCCAGAGTGAACTCACGGCGCAGTTTGAATCCTGTCTGCAAACGGCGGATAACTCCTGCGTCGTAGATACGCTGCGCCAATTGCGCGAAACGGGCGCGGCAGATCAGCAAGTGGCCAAGCTGCAGACTCGCTGGACCGATGCGCAAAATCAGCGCGCGCGGGAAAAGACCCTGGCGGACGCGCAGCAATGCGCACAAAACCTCGACTGGCCCTGTGTAACCCGGCTTGCAGAAGAGGTTTTGCGCACTCGCGATGACGCGGATTTTCGCGACCTTTTACAGAAAGCGCAAAACGCCGAGATCGAGTCACAACAGGTGCAAGCGCGGCAGCGACGCTTATTTGCGGAGGCGAGCGCCCGCGTGGAAGCGTGTTTAGTCGCGCGCGATTTCAACTGCGCCACCCAACAGGCGCAAGCGGCACTGGCCACCGGAGCCGATCCGGTGGCAGCGCAAACCCTGATGCAAAAAGTGACCTTTGCTCGCGCCGAATATGACAGCAATCTGCAAAAAGCAAAAAATGTTCTGGCCAAAGGTGAGGCGTGCCTGCAGAAGAAAAATTTCAGCTGCGCTATTGCCAGTTCGGAGTCGGCGTTGGAATTTATGCCGGATTACCCGCCTGCTTTGGAATTGCGTGCGGCCGCGCTGCAGGCGGTTGAGCGCATAAAAAGCCAGATCACCATCCAGTAACGGAATTGTTCACCCCCACATCACAACGTTCAAAAGGAACTGATATGAAAATGAAAAAATCCCTTGGTGTTATAGCGACAGCGTGTCTGGCATTTACCCTGACAACTGGATTTGGTCTGAAAGACCTCGCGAAGGAAATCAAACCCAACACCGATAAATGCGCAGGTTCCAGCAATAAAAAAGATTGCGAACGCAAGGAGAACATCAAGTCCGCCGCCAAAATTGTCGCGGTGGGAATTGCGGCCAAAATCATCTACGACATGGTGATCGATTACCGCACAAAAAATGTGTCGGACGAGGGCATCGTTGTTGAAAAATACAAATCCAAATTCAAGAATCTGCCAGACGATCCGGCTGTACTGTCTTACGAATCAAGTCTCAAACCCGGTCAGGTGGTAAAACCCGGCGAACCCGTACTTCTGGTGTCGCGGGTTGAGGTGGTACCGGGAAAAAATGGCGGCCCCGTGCTGGTGCAGGAAAAAATCGCCATTCACGACAATGAAGATCCGGAAAAGATTATCAAGTCGCTGGTGAAAACCGTAAACGAGACCAGCAAGAAAGGCGGGGCTTTCGAGAACGAATTCAGTTTTGTACTGCCGGTCGGCATGCCTCAGGGCGTCTATCCGGTTACAACTGCTGTGCTGCTCAATGACAAGGAAACCAGCCGCGAGCACAACGATATGCAAGTGGTTTTGCGCGTGGGACCAGAAGGTCAATATGAATTGCTCGCGCTGGCGGAATAACAGCGGAGCATTTTTGCGTAACTGAACTCGGCGGGTTGTGCGAGTCTAAAACCGCACCAGGGCCGCAGCCGTTCAAATCGGGTGCGGTTCCTTCAGAATTTTCCTGCGAACTAAGGAGTATGTTATGCATTGCCCGAGTTGCAAATCCGTCGATCTCGTCATGTCCGAACGCTCTGGCGTCGAGATTGACTATTGCCCGCACTGCCGTGGTGTCTGGCTGGATCGTGGTGAACTGGACAAGATTCTCGACCGAGCTGGCAATTTCCAGGCGCAGCCCCTGCGTGAACACCGCAATCTGGATACTCGGCGCCCGATTCCTCAACCGATCGATTACGACCCCCGCCTCGGTGGCGGTCAGTATAAAAAGAAAAAGCGCGAAGGTTTTTTATCCGAGATTTTTGATTTCTAATTTCCCGCTGAAATAAGTACGGCCGCACGATACTGGTTGCGACCGTATTTAATCATCTTGGCAAAATCTGACACGGGCACCGGCACATATACCGTGTCGACCGAGGTCTTCCATTCATCTTCATCCACTTCCGGATCATTGAAGTAGGCAAAGTCGTCGTCGATGTCCACCAGCCAAATCCAGTGCGGACCTTTGCTGCGATTCATGCGATAGGTGCTGATCAACAGAATGATTTGTTCGCCAGCGCGCAGTGCCGTGCGTATCGCTTCTATATCTTTCGGGAAAGGTTCAACCGGCAGACCGATGGCTTTTGCTTGCTGGGCAAAATCGTGGTGGATCAGCTCGATGATTTTTTTCTTTTTCGGGCTGCGCACGGAATCGAGAAATGGCGGTTCTTCATTGGCGAGCCAGAGACGGGCTTTATAACCGCGTTTTTGCGCAGCGAGCGCCAAGCCGTAAGGTGAGGTGCCACCGTGACCGGTGGTCATAAAAATGGTGGTGGCTTCGCGCCAGATATTGAATTCCTCTATCTGGCTAACCGGCTGATCGGGATTGATCCTTTTAGCCGCCATCAAAAGGGACGACGGGCCACAGGTAAAATCAGTCGTCTGGGTGTAGTAGGGTAATTGCGAAGGAATCTGTCGGTCGATTTGCAGACGTTTTTCCAAGCGGAAGCCGTCGTGGCCATCCTCATAATATTGATGGAGACGACGGATGGGTTCATAGCCGAGAGACTGATAAAGCTTAAGAGCGCCGTGGTTATCGTCGGCGACTTCCAGGCGGATAAATAAAGCGCTGTGTTTCCGCGCAGACGCTTCCATGGTCAACATAAGCTGGCGCGCGTGGCCTTTGCCTCGCTCGTGAGGATCCACCGCAAGTGAATAAATCCTTGCCAGGGATGTGCCGCGGTGAAATAACACCAGGCCATAGGCGACTATGGGTGTATTGACTATGGGTTTATTGTCTGTGGGTTTATTGTCTGCAGGTTTATCGTCTGCGGGTTTATTTTCGTCAGCAGAATTTTTTTCGCCAGATGACTGGTCGACAACCCAAATCTCTGCTTGGCTTTTTGTAAGGAAATAACGAAAGCTGCGTTTGCTTATGCGGTCGTGGGTGAAACAGAGATTTTCGAGGTCGACCAGCCCCTGGAGATCATCCAGGGAGGCAATGCGGGGTAGGCTGAAATTCATAAAAATAGTACTTGATAAGTTGCCAGATTTTGCCACACTTGCGCGCGACCGCAAGCGGTTTATCCCTCCGGACCCTCAGAGTATATGACCCAACTTAAGATCCTGATCGAAAACGCCTCGGACTGGGCTGCTTTTTACCCATCCGAAGATGTGGTGCTGGCGAAAGATTATCTCGCGCAAGCGCCCTCCAAAGAGCGTTACAAGGTAATCAACCTGTGCCGGCAGTATAGCTACCTCAGCACCGGCTACTATTGTTCGCTGCTCGCCGAGGCGCGCCATCACCAGGTGATTCCCGCAGTTAAACATATTCAGGATCTGTCACGCCGCATCTGGCTTGGCGTGATCAACGTCGATGCGCAAAAGCAGTTATCCGACGTGGCGGGCGAAGCGAAGGAGCATCAGATGATGGTGTACTTCGGCTTCACCGCAGAACCCCAACTCGCAGATCTTGCACGCCAGCTGTTTGAGCAGATGCCAGTGCCGATCCTCAAAGTTGTTTTCCAGCGGAAGGACACCTGGCGCCTCGCTGCCCTGGAAGCAGGTGCGCTGAATACGCTTACTGAGCAGCAGCAGACCGACTTTGCCAATGCCCTCGACAATTACAGTCATCTTGTTTGGCGCAAGGCGAAAACGCGCAAAAATTATCGCTACGACATGGCGATACTGGTGGATCCGAACGAGCCATTTCCGCCGAGCAATTCTGTCGCTATTAAACGCTTTATTAAGGCGGCAAAAAAACACGACATAATGGCCGAGACCATTACTCGCAAGGATATCGGCAAGCTCTCCGAATACGACGCGCTGTTTATCCGCACCACCACGTCAGTCAACCACTACACCTATAAATTCGCCCGGCTGGCCCAGGCGGAAGGCTTGGTGGTTATGGATGATCCGGATTCGATCCTGCGCTGCACCAATAAAATTTATCTGGCGCAGCTGTTGGAAACGCACGGGTTGCCGACGCCGAAAACCCGCATTCTCACCCGCTCTGATCTCAATCGCATTGATGAAGTGATTGCCGATCTTGGTTTGCCGATTGTATTGAAGATCCCCGACGGTTCTTTTTCTGTCGGGGTGAAAAAGGTCAAAACCAAAGAGGAACTGGTGGATCAGCTCAAGGCCATGTTCAAAAACAGCGCGCTGATGCTTGCGCAGACCTACACCTATACGGAATTCGACTGGCGCATCGGCGTGCTCAACAATCAGCCCCTGTACGCCTGCCGTTATTACATGGCGAAAAATCACTGGCAGATTTACAACCATTCCGCCGACAGCGGTAAAAAGACCGGCGGTTTCGATGCCATGCCGACGTTTGAAGTACCCAAGCCTGTGCTCAAAGCGGCTATCAACGCCACCAAACCCATCGGGGATGGTTTTTACGGGGTGGATATCAAACAAAACGGCAAAGAGGTGTACATCATCGAGGTCAACGATAACCCGTCCATCGAATCGGCGGTGGAAGACAAATTCCTCGAAGGCGAACTGTACGATGCTGTGATGGCGGAGTTCCGCCGCCGTCTTGATGAACAATAAAAACTAACTCCTCCTGCCTCCATCCTGCCGCATCTGTCCGGTGCGGCGCCTCACCTCCCCCGAATATGTTTGGCTTGTTAACGCACAGACGTCGAACTGCAACCGCCGCGAAGATTTCCCGGTTCGTTTAGCGCGCAAGGTTTGCGCATACTTTTCGAGGGTGTTCTGTCGATGCAATCCCAAGACTCAGCTGCGGCCGAGTTGTTTGCCGGTCGCGGCGAAACCGCCGAGTACATGCGTGAATTTCCCTGGGAGACTACAGCTCTCGGGCCTGTGGAAGGATGGCCGCAAAGTCTGAAAACCGCCATCCGCATCATGATCACGTCGCGCCAGCCCATCTGGATCGGCTGGGGGCCAGAGCTGATCTACCTCTATAACGATCCCTACAAATCCATTATCGGCGCACGCCATCCGTGGGCGGTGGGCAAGCCGGTCAAAGAGGTGTGGCACGAAATCTGGCGGGACATAGGTCCTATGCTCGCCACTGCCATGTCCGGCACTGAAGGCACTTACGTCGAAGAGCAGCTGCTGCTGATGGAGCGCAACGGCTATCCGGAGGAAACGTATTACACTTTCTCTTACAGCCCAATCCCCGGCGACGACAACCGCCCAGGCGGCATCATTTGCGCCAATACCGACGACACCCGACGGGTGATTGGCGAGCGCCAGCTTGCCCTATTGCGTCACTTGGCTGCGCAAACGGCGGACACCCAGTCCTGGCAGACGGTGTGTAAAAAAAGCGTCGCAGCCCTCGCCACCAATAGTCACGACTTGCCTTTTGCCTTGCTGTATCTGCAAGAGGAATCCGGAAAACTGGTGCTCAGTGGCGTTGCCGGCCTGGAATCCTCTCACCCCGCCGCCGTTGCGGAGCTGACGATCAATACGTCTCCCTGGCCTTTGGAGCGCGCGCTGCTGCATCACCAGGATGAAGTGGTGGCAGGTCTGGCGCAGCGCTTTTCCGGAGCGGACTTGCCCAGCGGCGCCTGGCACCAACCGCCGAGTCACGCGGTCGTGCTGCCCATCACTCCGACCGGGGAAACCGGTCGAGCGGGGGTGCTGGTGGTGGGGCTGAATCCCTTCCGCCTGTACGATAGCGACTACCAGGGCTTTTTGCTCCTGGCCGCAGGGCAGATTTCGGCGGCCTTGGCCAACGCGCAGGCCTATGAGCAGGAGCGTCGTCGGGCGGAAGCTCTGGCGGAGATCGACAAGGCCAAAACCATTTTCTTTTCCAACGTTTCTCACGAGTTCCGCACGCCGCTCACCTTGATGCTCGGGCCGCTGCAGCAGGCATTGGAAAACCGCGAGCTACCCGAGTCTGTGCTCGCCGATCTAACCGCCGCCCATCGCAACGGCTTGCGTCTGCTCAAGCTGGTGAATTCCCTGCTGGATTTCTCCCGAGTAGAGGCGGGGCGTATGCAGGCGCTGTTTACCCCGGAGGATCTGGCCACTTTGACGGCCGATCTGGCCAGCAATTTCCGCTCGGCCTGTGAGCGCGCCGGACTGGCGCTCACTGTCGAGTGTCAGCCTCTCTCGGAGCCGGTATTTATCGACCGGGACATGTGGGAAAAAATTATTTTCAACCTGCTCTCTAACGCGTTCAAATTTACCTTGCAGGGGGGTATTTCCCTACATGTCGGTACTGATAACGGCATGGCACAAGTGATCGTCAGCGATACCGGTGTGGGTATTCCGGAAGAGGCGCTGCCGCATGTTTTCGAGCGTTTTCACCGGATTGAGGAATCCCGTGGTCGCTCCCACGAGGGCACCGGTATAGGCCTCGCCTTGGTACGCGAGTTGGTGCGCCAGCACGGCGGTACCATTGAGGTCGCCAGCAGCCCGGACATCGGCACCACTTTTACTATCCGCATCCCCTTTGGTCGACACCATTTGCCGGCTGCGCAGGTTGGGGTGGAGCGCGCCCAATCCACTAGCGCCGCCCGCGCCCAGGCATTTGTGGAAGAGGCATTGCGCTGGCTGCCAGAGAGCGTCTCCGCAGCTCCCACGGTTCCCGCCGATATTGCCCGTCAGCGTATAGTTCTAGCGGATGACAACGCCGATATGCGTCAGTACATCCAGCGGATTTTGGGTGAGCAATACGACGTGGTAGCAGTGACGGATGGCGAAGCAGCGCTGGCGCAAATCGAATTGCAGCGTCCCGACTTAGTATTGTCGGACGTGATGATGCCGCGCTTGGATGGCTTTGGTTTATTGAAAGCGCTTAAAACCGCTCCGGAGACCAGCGACCTGCCTGTGATTCTGCTGTCCGCCCGCGCCGGCGATGAAGCAGAGATCGAGGGCCTGGATGCCGGCGCCGATGCCTATCTGATAAAGCCCTTCCAGGCACGGGAGCTGAAAGCGCGGGTGCGCTCCTTGTTAGCGAAAGACGAAGCGCGGCGGGAACAGGAAAGCCACTTCCGTATGGTTGCGGACAAGGCGCCCATCATTCTCTGGACGACAGATGCGGAGGGCGCTTGCACCTATCTCAGCCAGCAGTGGTACGAATTCACTGGCGGCACCCGGGCCCAAGACCTCGGCTATGAATGGATCGAACGGATCCATCCGCTGGACCAGGACATCGCCCGAGCCACTTTCATCAAGGCTATTCGCGAGCGCGCGCCTTTCCGCCTGGAATATCGGCTGCGCGGTCGCGACGGCCATTACAGCTGGATGATCGATGCCGGCACTCCCCGTTTCGACGAGGCAGGGCGTTTTGTCGGTCAAGTCGGCTGTGTCTTCGATATTGCCGAACGGCGGCGCATGGAAGCGATCCTGGACGCACAAAAGAACGCCTTGGAATTGAGCGTGGGCGGCGCGCCCCTGCGACAGATTCTGGAGGTGTTTGTGCAGGCGGTGGAAACCCAATCGAGCGCAGGCGTGCGTGCTTCGATTCTGCTGGTCGATGAGAGCGGCAAACGGCTAGTCTGCGGGGCCGCCCCCAATCTACCGCAAGCGCTGCGCGATACTTTTGAAGGGCTTACCATCGGACCTGATTCCGCCCTCTGCGGTACCGTCACCGTCGCCCATTTGCGCGAGCCCTTGGTTGTTCGTGATGTGCTCACGGATCCGCGCTGCGCCCCGTACCGTGAGATAGCGACTGCCCACACTATCCATGCCTGCTGGTCAACGCCGGTGTTTTCCACCGAAGGCGCGCTGCTCGCGGTCATCGCCCTCTATTACCCGCACACGCTGAACGAAGTGCCTGTGGGTGATGCCCAGATGGTGGAGATTCTCGGCAGCACGGCGGCGTTGATTATCGACAAAACCATCGATACCCGCCTGCGCCGGGAGGCAGAACAGAAGCTGCGTGCCAGCGAAGCTGCTTTGCGCGAGGCGGACAAGCGCAAAGACGAGTTTCTCGCCACTTTGGCCCATGAGCTGCGCAATCCGCTGGCGCCCATCAGCAACGCCTTGCAGATCATGCGTCTTAGCCCCGATGCGGCGGCTTTCAACGATATGCGTGACCTGATCAATCGCCAGCTTGCCCAGATGGTGCGCCTGGTGGATGACCTGATGGACGTATCGCGTATCACCCGCGGCAAGGTGGAGCTGCGACGTGAGCGCATTTCCTTGGTGAGCGTGATCCAAAACACCGTGGAGGTGGTGCGTCCGCTGGTGGATGAGCGCAGCCAGACCTTGCGTGTGCATCTGCCGGACCAACCCATCTGGCTCAATGCCGATTTCACCCGGCTTTCTCAGGTATTCACCAATATCGTCAACAACGCCTGCAAATATACTCAGGCCGGCGGCGTCATTGACGTCACCGCCACGCTTGAGGATGGCGAGGTGACGGTTGTGGTGGAAGACAACGGCATGGGTATTCCGGCGGATAAACTGCCACTGATTTTCGAGATGTTCTCCCAGGTCGAAGACCCGCTCGGCCGCAGTCACGGCGGTCTCGGCATAGGTCTAACCCTCGCCGAACAGTTGGTGAAAATGCACCAAGGAAAGGTGGAGGCGCACAGCGACGGCCCTGGCAAGGGAGCCCGCTTCAGCGTGCATTTGCCGTTGGCTGTGGACCCCGGCGCAATCGTCGTCGCCGACGGCCGGGCGAATCGCCGCGCGAGCGCCACCTTGCGCGTCCTGGTAGTGGACGATAACCGCGAATCCGCCAAAACCCTTGGGCAATTGATCGAACTGCTCGGCCACCAGGCCCATGTCGCCTTTGATGGCGCGGAGGCGCTGGCGCTGGCGGAGCAAATGGTGCCGCATCTGGTGCTGATGGATATCGGCATGCCCGGCATGAACGGCTATGAGACTTGTCAGGCGATGAAGCGGATGCCGGCATTAAAGGACACCTTGATGGTGGCCCAGACCGGCTGGAGCGAAAAGCGCCACAACCTGCTCTCGCAGGAGGCCGGCTTCGCTCATCACCTGGTGAAACCGGTCGACCTGCAGGCGCTGGAACGCTTGCTGGCGGAGGCCGCCGCTACCAGGATGACAGCGTTCAGCTATTAGAGCGGTTTTTGGTGAAACGTGTAGCCGTGGCTTGCAAAGGATCGTCAGGCCACGGGTGCTTGGGGTAGCGGCCTTTCATATCCTTTTTCACATCGTGGTAACTGGTGCGCCAGAAACCGGCAAGATCCTGGGTGACCTGCAGCGGTCGCTGTGCCGGTGAGAGCAGATGGATCAGCAGCGGCACTCTGCCTTTGGCCACTGTGGGGGTGGTTTCGCAGCCGAACATTTCCTGCAGTTTGACCGCCAGCACCGGCGGGTTTTGACAGTAGTCGATGGCGATGCGCGATCCCGACGGCACCTGGATATGGGTCGGCGCCCAGTCGTCCAGTTGTTGCGGCAGCGGCCAGGGCAGCAGGCTTGCCAATGCAGCGCCCAGGTCCAGGCGCCGCAGATCGTCGAGCTTGCGCACAGTGAGAAGATAGGGGGCGAGCCAGTCTTCCAAAGAATCCAGCAAGGCGGCATCGCGGACATCCGGCCAGGGGTCACCGAGCTGTTGGCGCAGCAGGTCCACCCGCGCCTGCCATTGGCGGTGGTGGTCCTCCCAGGGCAGAAGATCCAGGCCGCGGCGGCGGATCAATTGTGCCAGCGCCCGCTGTTTTTCCTCTGCGGTCACATCCATCAAGGTTTCGGTGCGCCAGACAATCGCGCCGATTTTGTAGCGCCGCTCGGCGACGAAACGCTGTTGACCATCGTCCCACTCCAGCACCTTTTCCTCGCGCACCACTTCCTTGAGTTCGTCTTCAAACAGGCGCGGGTCCAGTTCGGCGGCGGCAAAAATCCGGTCGTCGCCGCGTCCGGCAATACCGCCCACTTCCGCCACCGCCAGCCAGGATTGGTGAGCGAGGGAATCGGCTTCATCCAGCGCCGCACCGCGGCCGTTGCTGAGCTGAAACAGGGGTTTGCCTTTGTGGCGCTGGCGCGCAATGCGGTCGGGATAAGCGAGGGCCAGCAGCAAGCCGCAGGGAGAATGGACTGCGGCGCCGGACTTGCTTGCAGACGGCAGATACTCGCGGTATTGGCGGATCTGCTGGCGCGCCTGCTGAGTCCAGGCGGCCAGACGTTTATCCCGGCCGGCGCGCTCTTCGTGCAGCAATACTTCTACCCAGCGCGCCACATCACTGCCGAGAAACGCCGGCCGGCCGGTCTCTTCCAAGGCTGCGGCGAGAGCGCAGGCTTCTTGCGCAAGGCCCAAAGCCGCGCCGCGCAACATCATATGGGCTAGGCGCGGATGCGCCGGAAACGCCGCCATGCGTTCGCCATGGGATGTCAGGCGCACGCTGGAGTTGGAATACTGCACCGCACCCAGGGATTCCAGCAAATCCAAAGCCTGGGTAAAGGCCGCTGGCGGGGGCGGGGTGAGCCAAGCGAGGGTTCGGGGATCGGCGATACCGAAGGCCAGCATCTGCAGTGCCACCGGCGCCAAGTCCGCCTGTTCGATTTCCGCCTTGGCGAAAGGCGCGAGGGTTTCGTCGGCGCGCCAAAGCCGGTAGCAAAAACCGGGACCGAGGCGCCCGGCGCGGCCGGCCCGCTGGGTGGCAGAGGCTTGGGAGATGCGCACCGTGTGTAGCCGTGTCATGCCGGTGCGTGGATCGAAAGCGGGCTCGCGGCGCAGGCCGCTATCCACCACCACTTCCACACCTTCGATGGTGAGGCTGGTCTCGGCGATATCGGTGGCGAGCACTACTTTGCGGCGGAAGGGCAGGCGCGGCGGATTGATGGCGGTTTGCTGCTGTTCCAGGGAGAGGTTGCCGTACAAGGGCGCGATCTGGGTGTCCTCCGGTAGTCGACCCGCCAGCTCCTGTTGCAGATTAAGGATTTCCCGCTGACCCGGCAGGAACACCAGCAGGCTGCCGCTGTGTTGTGTTGCCGCGTGCAATACCCCTTCGCGCACGCCCGCCAGCCATTCCGGATCCTGCGGCCGCGCGCGATTGCCCAGGTGCGTGACATCCACCGGAAACATACGTCCTTCGCTGCGCACTACTGGCGCATCCTGCAGCAGCGCCGCTATGGCCGCGCCGTCCAAAGTGGCGGACATGACGACGATCTTCAGCGGATCGTCCATCTCCCGCAGCAGAGCGCGGCCTTCCAGGGTGAGTGCCAGGCCGAGATCGGTATCCAGATTGCGTTCGTGGAATTCGTCGAAGATCACCGCGCTGTAGTCGCTGAGGCCAGGATCATCCTGCAGCAGGCGGGTGAGTACGCCGCCGGTCACGACCTCGATGCAGGTGGTCGCGCTGACCTTCGTCTCCTGGCGAATGCGGTAGCCGACGCGCTGGCCCACCGGTTCGCCCAATAGCTGCGCCATGCGCTGCGCTGCCGCTCGCGCCGCCATACGGCGGGGCTCCAGCAGAAGAATGCGTTTGTGCAACCAGGGTTGATCGAGCAGGGCCAGGGGAACGATGGTGGTTTTGCCCGCGCCTGGAGGTGCCTCCAACACCAGTTCATCGCGCTGGCGCAGGGCGTCGAGCACGTCCTTTAGAACGGCGTGGATCGGCAATTCGGGCAGGTTGGACACGGGCAAGCACCACTGCGGAAGAGGCGCCGCAGTGTAGGAAGCGGTCCGGGGAGCGTCAAGCAGGGCCCTTTGCGACGTCTGCGCCAGGTTTTCCCGGCTGCAGGCTATTGTTTATCCGGTCGCAGGCTATTGTTTATGATGCCGCACTGCGGCTCAGTCGCTGACTACGGATATTCCTCTGCCATTTTGCCGGACTGCAATTGTGACCATTCGAATGATGACCACCGGGTTGTGGAATGTATGGGTGCTGTGTATGGCGCTGGCGTTTGGCCAATTGGTCAGTGCCAAGGAAATACCTGCCAACCTCTCGTTTCGCCACATCCTCCCCGACCAACTGGAATCCATCGGTTATATGACCGCCATTGCCCAGGATCAAACCGGTTTCCTATGGTTTGGCGGCGCCAATGGCCTGGCCCGTTACGATGGTTACAACTTGGTGTTCTATAAGTATCAGGAGGGGGTGGAGGGCAGTCTCAGCAATAGTTATGTGAACCATCTGTTAGTGACCCGCGACGGCACTCTTTGGGTTGCCACCCAGGCGGGGCTCAACCGTTATGACGCCGACACGGATTCCTTCGTCACTTATCTGCACGACTCGGATTCGCCCTACGGCCTCAGTGTCAACGACTGCCGCTTCATTCTTGAAGACGCCCAGGGGCGTATGTGGCTAGGCACTCGCGGCGGCTTTCACCAGTTTTTCCGCGATACCGGTAAATTCACCCGCTATTTTTACGACCTCTACCCAAAGGACGGCGGCGATGCCGTGGTCTGGACGCTGGCGGAGGATAAGGATGGCGATATCTGGATCGGCAATCACACCGGCGGCATCAGCCGCTTCAATCCGCAGCAGAACAGTTTTCGCCACTACCGCCATGATCCGGCGGACCCGGGCAGCCTCAGTCATAACGATGTGCGCTCGCTGTTTTTTGACAGCCGCGACCGACTCTGGGTGGGCACTTACGCCGGCGGCCTGAATATGCTACCGGCGGGGGAGGAGCGCTTTCGTCGTTATCCCTTTGATACCAGCCTGAAAAATGACAGCGTGTGGGACACCCTGGAGGACAAGGACGGCAATATCTGGATCGGCGACGGCGCCGCCTTGATGGTGCTGGATGCGGAAACCGGTCGGACCAGTCGCTTCAGCTATCGCGAAGGCGATAGCACCAGCCCCGGCAACCATGTGGTGAATGTGCTGTTCGAGGATCGCGCCGGCGACATGTGGCTCGGCTTCTTTCCTTCCGGCGTGGATATGGTCGATCGGCAAGCCTCGGTGTTCCGCAACTTTACCTACAACCCGAACGATCCAACCTCCGTTGGCGACGGCGGCATTCTCGCGACCTATCAGGACGTCCGCGGCAATATCTGGATCGGCGCCGGCTTCGGGTTGAGCCTGTTCAACCGGGAAACTCAGTCCTTCAAAACTCTCCGGCATGATCCTAATGATCCGAACTCCATGCGCGGCGATACCATTCTCAGCATTACGGGCGAGTCTGACGGCACTCTCTGGCTGGGAATCTGGGCGGCAGGGCTGCACCGCTTTGACCCGGTGGCGCAGACCTTCCGCCAATATATGCCGACTCCGGACGACCCGGATAGCCTGCTCGGCCGCGAGCCCTGGACGGTGTTGATGGACCGGGAGGGGGTACTCTGGGTGGGCACCGAGGAAGGCGTCAACCGGTATAACCGCGACGCCGATAACTTCACCCACTACGTGCCGCACCCGACGCAGATGGACGGCGACACCAGCCTCTATACGCGCGCGCTCTATGAGGATTCTCAGGGCAATTTCTGGGTCGGTTCCA
>JBQGED010000461.1:0-5487 GCA_052039425.1 Sphingobacterium griseoflavum
TTCATTAATCTTTGATGATTGGTTATCACTACAACCCGCAACACCGAACGCCAGCATTGTGGCGAATATCGGCATCAGCAAGCGAATCGCGAAATTGGTTCGAGTATGAGTGCTTACAGAAGACATAAAACGTTCCCTTGAGTCCAAATGGCAGTTGCCCATTCATAAGTGAGCGGAGAAAGATCTGACGGATGCGCTTGTGATCGAGTGAGCCTATTTCCTTGAGGCATAAAAATCCTTTTCTAGAGGAGTGCTGGTACGTAAGACGAGGCCGCAATCATAAACGAATGCGGCAGCGAGATAAATCCTACTAACGTCTTAGAGGGCCATTGTGTGGTGAGTGTCCTTAGACAGACGGAGGTGGATCACACAATCCGCATCGATAAATCCACTGCTCGTACGTGCTTGGTCAAGCTACCTGTGGAAATGGCGGAAATATTGAGGTGAGCCAGCCTGGCAATTTCCGCCGCGGTGATGTTGCCGGAAATTTCCACTGGAATATTCGCAGGATGCGCGGAGACTTTTTGTAAGTCTTCTACGCTGAAATTATCGAGCATGATGCGGGTAACGGAGTGGGAGGCGGCTTCGCAGAATTCGGTGTAATTTTCCACTTCGACGATAATGGGTTTTTCTGGATACAGTTGTTGTGCGCGTAGAATCGCGGCGCTGATGCCGCCGCAGGCGGCTATGTGATTTTCTTTGATTAGGAATGCGTCGTATAAACCGATACGGTGGTTGTGGCAGCCGCCTACCGTAACAGCATATTTTTGCGCGGTGCGCAAACCAGGAATGGTTTTGCGGGTGTCGAGAATTTTAATTTCCGTTCCTTTAACTAATTTCGCCAGTTCTCGGCTTTGCGTGGCGGTGCCGCTGAGGAGCTGGAGAAAATTCAGTGCGGTGCGCTCGCCGGTGACGAGGGATCGGGCTGGGCCTTTTAATTTGGCCAGCAGAGTATTAGCCGCTACTGCTTGTCCTTCTTCCGCTTGCCATTGAATTTGCACCTTGGTATCCAGTTGGTGAAAAACCTCCTCGAACCAGGGAATTCCACACACGACACAATTTTCACGGGTGATCAGCGTCGCGTCGCTGATGGTGTCAGCGGATAATAATTCCGCAGTGATGTCGCCGGTTCCTATGTCTTCTTGCAGTGCTTCGGCAACGGCTCTCTGGATGTCGGCTGTGATGTCTTTTAATTCTATGTTCATAAATTTGTCGGTTTCGAAAATAAAAACGGTCAATATTGCTTGAGCGTCAAAACGCCGTCGCGGTGGGTGAATTCGATATTTTTTAGTGCGCTCATGCCGAGGAGAATTTCCTGGTCGCGCATGCCGGGGTTGAGGCTCGCGCGCACATTGTGCAAGGTGATGGACCCCAGACGCAGTTCTTCAATTACTGTTGCGCGAGTTTCCACAACGCCGTTTGCAGTGGTCGCCATTTGCGGAGCGCCCGGAGTGAGATTCAGTTTTTTGGCGAGATGCGCAGGAATTGAAACGGTGGTCGCACCGGTATCGACTAAAAAGGTAACGGGTACGCCATTAATCATGCCGCTGGCAACGTAATGGTGTAGGAAGTTGCGTTCGAGCACTACTTGATTCATGCCGTTTTCGCTCATGGAAAGCGGACGGCTGTTGGGATTTTGCCGTTTATCCAACCATTGGCTAAAAGCAGACGTGAGCAGGGCGAGAGCCAATATCCAGCCCGCCAGAATCATGCCTTTACCTAAGCGGGCTTCAGGGCGCTGTTGCGGAGAATCACTCATTAATATGTTTCGTTCTAATTGCTCGCAATAATTGCTTAATTCGGTCTTAGACTAAGCACACGTTTTCTTAATTCCATCGCGCGTCTCCAGCGGGCGTGTGATAGATTTAATGCATGTTTGGTACTTTCGAATGAATTGAAAGGTTCCGCTGGTCAATGTTTAGGGGTTATTTAAACGACCTTATTCATTGTTAAGCATGAAAAAGGACGTTCTATGTGTTGTTTTCGGAGGTTTGCAGTGACTGACAGCGCCAAGGTTATCCGCCTGGAGCCTGAAACCCAGCGTCAGGTGCGTGCTCGTCTCGCTCGTTTGCCGGCTGTGATCCACGTGTTAAATGAGATGGGGCAGAAGTTTCTTACCGCAGCCATGGAAGCTTACTTCGACGCCGCCGATGATGCCCTGTTTGACTTGGCAGATAAAGCCCAAAGCAACAACGAGCAGAACGCGTTTTTCGATTCCATGCGTGAGGTTCGGGTTCAACGCAAAAGTGTCGAGCGGCGTTTTTTTGAGGCGATTGAGGACGCGTTTTCGCGCTTGGCTGGCGATGACGCTCGTCCGGCCGCGAAAACCGATGCCGAATTATCGGCGGAGGCTCTGTCCTTAGTTCAGAACGAGGACCTGGAGCAGCTGGTGGCTCTGGAATCCACAGTGGCACGCGCCATGCGCGAGCACACGGTGGTATTGCAGGGCATAGCCGATGCTCTGTCGCGGATTCTTCCGGTTGAGATCAACGAGCAAAAAGTGCCGCTGAGTCCTGCGGTGATCTGCGCCGCTGCCATGGGCCAAATCAAGCGTCTGGATATAGACATCAAAGCCAAGCTGGTGCTTTTTAAGCTGTTCGACCGCCTGGTGGTTGCCCGGCAGCCCGAACTGAATCAGCAGATGCTGGAGTGCCTGGAAGCCAATGGTATTCGTGTGTCCATGGCGCGCAGACCTGCGGGCGAGTCCACGCCGGCCGCCGTGGCTCAGGCTGCGGAGCTGGAAGCCCCAGCGGCGGAAAATATTGCGGATATGGCCGCCCGGCTAGGCAACGATCCCGCGCTGCAAAACCGCACCGAGCTGCTTAAACTCCTGTCCTTTGTCCAACGTCTGCCAGTGTCTGGGGAGAGCGCCAACGGTCTTGATTTCGAACGCGTGCTAGCCAGTGTGCAAAACCGCCGCGGTCAGAGTGTCGATATTGGCCGGGTGGAAAAAGAAACCATGGGTCTGGTGCAGATGTTGTTCCGCTTCATTCTGCGCGAACAGGGACTGGCCGATCCTTTCCGCGAACTGATCGGCCGTATGCAGGTGCCGGTATTAAAAATGGCGCTGCTCGACGAGCAGTTCCTCGCGGAAAAACGTCACCCCGCCCGCCGCTTGCTCAACGAATTGGTGGCGGTTGCCTCCGAATGGCAGCAGGGTGAGAACTTGGTAGGGGACGAGCCGCTGGTCAAATTCATGCGTACCACGGTCGACCGTATCCTCAGTCAATTCGAAAGCAATCCTGATGTTTTCAAGGACGCCCTGGCTGATTTCACGTCTTTTGTCGATAAAGAGAAACGCCGCGCTGCAGTGTTGGAGCGCCGCACCATTGATGCGGAAGATGGCAAGGCGCGGGCCGAGCAGGCGCGCAAAACCGTGGCGACGGAAATCCAGTTGCGCACCATGGCGCACAACCTGCCCGAGCTTGTTCTGGATCTGATCAATGGGCCTTGGAGCAACGTATTGTTTGTTACTGGCTTGAAATATGGTTTTGCCTCGGCGGAATGGCAGGAGCAATTGCGCGCACTGACCGATCTCGTCTGGAGCGTACAACCTTGTTCCAGCAAGACGGATCGGCAAAAACTCATTCGTTTGATCCCCGAGCTGATGGGACGCCTGCGTCGCGGTCTGGATTCCATTTCCTACAACCCGTTTGAAGTCGCTGAACTTTTCACCGGTCTGGAAGAGATTCACCTCGCCCGCATCCGCGGAGAGCTGTTGGCCAATGAGCGAGTCGAAGAACCTGTGGCTTCTGCGCCGGAACCTATGGCCGTAGTGCAACCTGCAGCGCCGGTGCCGCCACCGGCCGCGCAACCAGAGCTGCCTGTTGACGATCCGCATATGGTCATGGTGTCCGGATTGGCGCAAGGTGCATGGTTCGATTTCGATCAGGGCGAAAGTAAAGAGTCTCTGCGTTGCCGTTTAGCCGCCTATATCCGCCCCACCGGCAAATACATTTTCGTCAATCGCAACGGCCTCAAAGTCGCCGAGAAAACCCAAGTGGAGCTGGCGCTGGCGATGAAATCCGGGCATATGCGCCCTTTGGACCACAGCATGCTGTTCGACCGCGCGCTGGAATCGGTCGTCACCAGCCTGCGCCAAGCCAAGGCCAAAGCACCGCTCGATCTCGATGGTGGCAAGAAGTAAGCATCGTCTCGCTCAGCTCGGTTGCGGAGGCTCCTGCAGTACCTGCTAAACTGCCGGACCCGCAATTGACCTGGGAAACACCGTGGCGCAGAGCCTCGATAACTCTAGTGATACACAACCCTGTCTGATTGACGCCACCGGCTGGTTGAGTCCGGTGGTCCGCTGTCCTTCACCTAATTTCAATACCCGTCCTGTTGGAACCGATATAGAGCTGCTGGTAATCCACAACATCAGTCTGCCGCCGGGCCGGTTTGGTGGCGGTTATATAGAGCGGTTTTTCTGTAATCAATTGCCGGTCGAGGATGACCCTTACTTCGGCACCATTGGGCAGCTTCAAGTATCGGCCCACTGTCTGGTCGACCGGCGGGGACGGGTTACCCAGTTTGTCTCTTTCGCCGATCGGGCTTGGCACGCCGGTGCGTCGACCTTTGCCGGTCGCGCCAACTGCAACGATTTTTCGGTGGGAATAGAACTGGAAGGAACCGATGAACAGCCTTACACCGCCGAGCAATACTCCGCCCTGGTCCAGCTGACCCGGTTGTTAATGGCCCGATATCCGGCGCTCAGTGCTGAGCGCATCGTCGGTCATGACACCATTGCGCCAGGGCGTAAGACGGATCCGGGACCTGCGTTTGACTGGAAGCACTATTTTGCGCTGCTGTCGCAATCCCATCTTTAGGAGCTTTTCATGCATTTCATTGTGATTCTGCTGGCATTGGCTGGCCTGCAGTTTTGGGGAGCGAACAATCCGCTTCATCGAGACACCCTGTTCCACAAATGGCTGGCGCTGATTGACCGTTGGGACATGGCCGCCCGACACTGGTGGTTGCGCTTGTTGTTGGCAGTGCTGGTACCGGTGGCAGTAGCGGCGGGAGTTGCTGTGGTGTTGCCGGCGTTTGCGTGGGTGGTCTTAGCCACGGCGGTCCTGCTGTACTCCCTCGGTAGAGGCGAGTTTGCGCCGGAAACCACTTCCTACACGCTGGCCTGCAACGATGGCGCTTGGCAGGTGGCTTTGGTCAAAGCGCAGAAGCAGGGCGCGCATACGGAGGATCTACCGGAGGGAGATTGGCCTGCGCTGCACCAGCGCATGCTGGAGGCGACCGCCTATCAAGGTTTTGAGCGGCTGTTTGCTGTGATTTTCTGGTTTTTGTTTTTCGGCCCAGCAGGTGCGTTGTTGTATCGCTTGTCGTTTCTCTACTGCCAGAGCGTTCCGACAGACGCGGGAGCCAAACACTGGTTGTGGACCTTGGAGTGGCTGCCGGTGCGCCTCCTGGGGGCCAGTTTTGCGGTGACCGGAAATTTCGTGGGCTGCATCAACCGCTGGAAGCGTCACTTGATCA
>JBQGED010000462.1:0-4460 GCA_052039425.1 Sphingobacterium griseoflavum
CTGATCCCGATCATCAGCGGGCTGCGATCGACAATCGCGGGCATGATCACGCTGCAAAGCTCCGGGGAATCGACCACATTCACCGGCAAGCGGCGCGCGTGACAGTCCTCGGCGACCTGGTGATTGATCTCGGCAATATCAGTTGCTGATATAACCAATACCACCTGGGAGAGATGAGAGTCGCTGTAGGTCTCTCGTCGAACACTGCCTCCGCCTGCTAGTACCAGCGCCTCCAGTTCCGCGCCGATATCCGGCGCGACCACTGTGATCATTGCCTGCGCCTTGCTTAACAAACGCGCCTTGCGCAATGCGATAGTGCCGCCGCCCACCAGCAAAACCGGTTTGCCACGCAGATCGAAGAACAGCGGCAAATAATCCACAATTAGCCTCGACGAATCACTTCAAGCCCGCCCATGTAAGGACGCAGTACTGCTGGAACTTCAATGCTGCCGTCGGCTTGCTGATAATTTTCCATAATGGCCAACAAAGTGCGGCCGATTGCGAGCCCTGAACCATTTAATGTATGCAGAAGTTCAGCTTTTCCGGTTTCGTTGCTGCGGTAGCGGGCCTTCATGCGACGCGCCTGGAAATCGCGGAAATTACTGCAGGAAGAAATCTCCCGATAGCGCTGTTGTGACGGCAGCCAAACCTCAATGTCATAAGTTTTAGCGGCGGAAAAACCCATGTCTCCAGTACAGAGGACGACGGTGCGATATGGCAGACCCAGCTTCTGCAAAATCGTCTCCGCGTGGCTCGTCAGAGTTTCCAGCGCCTGCTCAGAATCCTCTGGTTTTACAAACTGCACCAACTCCACTTTTTCAAATTGGTGCTGACGAATCATGCCACGGGTGTCACGGCCATAACTGCCCGCTTCAGAACGGAAACAAGGCGTGTGGCTGACGAATTTCAGCGGCAATTGTTTTTCGTCGACAATCTCGTCACGCAACAAATTCGTAACCGGCACTTCTGCGGTCGGAATCAAATAGATATCGCGATCATCGCGCAGTTTGAACAGATCTGCTTCAAATTTTGGCAGTTGTCCCGTACCGAACAGCGAATCTTTGTTGACGATATAGGGAACATACACCTCTTCATAATCGTGGGCGGTGGTGTGGGTATCCAACATAAATTGGATCAGCGCACGGTGGAGTCGCGCCAGCGCATTTTTCATCACCGCAAAGCGCGAACCGGTAATTTTTCCGGCCACTTCAAAATCCAGCTGCGCAAGATCCGCCCCCAGATCCACGTGATCTTTGACGGGAAACGTAAATTCTCGTGGCGCTCCCCAGGTGCGCACCTGCACATTATCGTTTTCGCTTTTACCTTCCGGCACATCTTCGGCAGGCAGGTTGGGTAATCCCGCAAGCAAATCTTCCCACTCCTGTTGCACGGCAGCGAGATCGGTTTCCGCCTGGGCCAACTGATTTTTCAGATCGCTCACTTCTTTTAACAGCGGCTCTATATCACCGCCTTTGGCTTTAATCGCGCCTATATTCTTCGCTCTGTTTTTACTCTCCTGCTGGAGGGTCTCACAGTGCATTTGAATTTTTTTGCGCTTCTCTTCAACGGAGGCAATTGCCGCAACATCCAATTGCAAACCGCGTTTCGCGAGTGTGGCAGCTACTTCATTGAGCTGATTGCGAAGTAATTTGGGATCTAACATAAGTATCCAAACAGGTTGTTATTGTGAAACGAAAAACTGAGTACAGAAATGGCCGAGCCAAACTGCAAATAAACAACTCACCACTGTGGCCACCACATAACAAAGCGCTAAAGAGGCGAATTGGTTTTGCCACAACAGCAATGCTTCGAGAGAAAAAGTGGAAAAGGTAGTGAAAGCGCCGAGAAAACCAATCGCAAGCAGCGGGCGCCAGGGTTGGGGAATTATTGCCTGCGCCATTAATACGTATAACGCTCCCGCAATAAAACATCCCCAGACATTCGCAAAATAGGTCGCGATAGGGAACTTGCCAGGGTGAGGCGATAACCAAACAAATACGCCATAGCGAGCCATAGCCCCCAAAGCGCCGCCCAAAGCCACGGCCAGCCAGATCACAGTGTGTCCGCCGCCTGCTGATTGAGTTTGCGCAAATGCCGTAACTTTTCGCCGATTTGCACTTCCAGCCCACGCGCCACTGGCTCGTAATAAATTCGCGCTGCCATTTCATCCGGGAAATAGTGCTCGCCTGCAGCAAACGCATTTTCCTCGTCGTGGGCGTAGCGATAATTTTTGCCGAAATCCATCGTTTTCATCAGTTGCGTAGGCGCATTGCGCAGGTGCATGGGGACCGGATAACTGGGCATTGACTGAACGTCGGTCCGCGCCAATTTCAGCGCATTATACACAGCGTTGGATTTGGCGGCCGCGGCCAGATAGACCACGGCCTGCGCCAAGGTCAAGTCGCCTTCTGGACTGCCCAAACGCTCCTGCACATCCCAAGCATTTAACGCGATTTGCAACGCGCGGGGATCGGCATTGCCAATATCTTCACTGGCCATTCGCACCAGGCGGCGGGCGATATAAAGCGGGTCACAGCCACCGTCTATCATGCGGGCAAACCAGTAAAGCGCCGCATCCGGATCCGAACCGCGCACGGATTTATGCAGAGCCGAGATCTGGTCGTAAAACAGGTCCCCGCCTTTATCAAAGCGCCGCACATCTGCGGTCAGCACCATTGCCAAGGTGGCTTCGGTGATGGTGTCGCCGTCATTCAAAAGATCCGCCGCGATTTCGAGCAGATTAAGCAGGCGCCGCGCATCACCATCCGCGCTGCGCAATAAAATCTCTCGCGCACCATCGGTGATGTTCAGATCGCGCTCACCCAGCCCTCTCTCACTGTCAGTCAATGCCCGCTGTAGGACTTCGTTCAACTGCTCTGAACCAAGGCTTTGCAGGATATACACACGGGTACGCGACAAAAGCGCGTTATTTACCTCGAACGACGGATTTTCCGTGGTGGCGCCGACGAACACGACTGTGCCATCTTCCACATAGGGCAAAAACGCATCCTGCTGCGATTTATTGAATCTATGCACCTCGTCGACAAACAGCACAGTTTTGCGACCGCTGCGCTGACGCTCCGCCTGTGCGGTGGCGACGGCCGCACGAATGTCTTTAACCCCGGAAAAAACCGCAGATAAAGGAATAAACTCCGCGTCCATGTGATAAGTGATCAACTGCGCGAGCGAGGTTTTGCCGACACCGGGGGGCCCCCACAAAATCATCGAGTGCAACTGACCGCGCTCCAGCGCCATGCGCAGCGGTTTACCGTGCCCGAGAATATGCTCCTGACCGATATATTCATCGATATTAAGCGGACGCATCCGAGCGGCGAGGGGTCGATAATGTGATGCCGCCATGTCGAACAAATCTTTATTCATCAACAATCACATCTGTGCCTTCAGGCGCAGTGAAAATAAATGTTTCCGCCGAAATAGACGTGTTCAACTGCAACTGCTCGAAGCGAATTTGCGTCACCTGATCCAATTTGTCTTGAAAGCGCAACGCCGTGAGTTTTTTCCCGTTGAAGTCAAATTCGATGTAGCGATATGGACTGTCGGATTGGCGCGGCAGCAAGCGGAAAATTTCTCCTTTGGCATCACCGCTGACATCGTAGTTGGAGCGTAATTCGCTCAAATCGCCACTGAGTAAACGGGCCGGACTGTTATCCGCCTGATGCTCGGAATTGCGCACCGTCACCTGCTCTAGATCCGGATCGTAAATCCAGACTTTCTCCGGCGTACCTATCACTGTCTGCTCGTGAGGTGCCTCACTCTCCCATAGAAAATACCCGGGGCGCTTGACCACAAATTCACCTGCGCTGGACTGCAGATTTGCACCTGCTTTATCCGACAGCACCTGGGAAAACCGGCCTCGCAGGGATTGGATCTCGTCCAACTTTCCCTTGAGATCCTGCGCCGCGTCGGCAATGGCCAATGAAGGGATGAAAAACAACAGAGCGGCAAAAAGCTTCAAATTCTTCTCCTCACACAATTAACGGGGCGGCGGTGGCGCGAGAACTTCGCGATTGCCATTGGAGCTCATTTCGGAAACCACACCGGCGGCTTCCATCTGTTCAATCAAACGCGCCGCGCGGTTGTAACCAATACGCAGTTTGCGTTGGACCGATGAAATACTGGCTTTGCGCGATTCGGTAACGAAAGCTACAGCCTCGTCATACAGCGGATCCGACTCACTATCCCCTTCTCCGCCAGATGACCCCTCTTCCGAAAAGCCCGGAATAAATGCGGTTTCCGTGGCCTCACTGAAAATCTCCTCCAGATAATTCGGTGTGCCGCGCCGTTTCCAGTCGGCGACCACGTTGTGCACCTCGTGGTCATCCACAAACGCGCCGTGAACCCGCATAGGCAGGCTGGTACCGGGCGGCAGGTAAAGCATGTCACCATGGCCAAGCAATTGTTCAGCGCCGCCCTGATCGAGGATGGTGCGGGAATCGATT
>JBQGED010000463.1:0-20308 GCA_052039425.1 Sphingobacterium griseoflavum
TGGGTAATATGTTCGAGCAGACCTTCACCGCTGATATGCGGCATATTTAAATCCAGCAACGCCGCGCTCACCGGATTTTCGGCCAGGTAGGGCATCACATCGCGGCTGTCACTGAGCGTTACGACGTTAGCAATGCCGGCGGTGCGCAGAGCGAGAGCGGTGCTGCGGAGGATTTGGGCTTCGTCGTCGACGAGCAATACGGGTAGGGTGTCGGTCACTTCAGTCACAAAATAAGCTCGCGTTATGGCTGCGCGACCGGATTCGCTAGGAGTCGAACATGTCGGTCGTCAGCGCGGTTTTTGGAATTGTTGGCGCAAACGCTGTGTGGCACTGCTGGAGAAATGTGTGACGATATTAATCCTGGCAGCAAATTTTGCGCCACCGCATTTGTTCTATAGGCACCCCTATTTCCTGCTTTAATGTTTAGCTGGATTGTGAGGAGGTGCGACTTTTTTTGCGATCAGATTCGTCACACGACCAAATTTATATCGGCCACGGCTGAAAATCGCGGCATAAATAGCTTTCTTTCGTTTGTTGCAATAGCAAATTTTGTCTCAGGGGGATGAACTGCGCGGAGTCTTTCCGGAGGTATGCACCGGCAGGGATATCCGCATGATGGTTCCTGCATTGGGTGGCGATATCACCTCTAATTGACCACCGTGTTCGCGAATCAGTCGGAACGAGATCGGCAGGCCGAGACCCGTGCCGCCGCGTTCCTGTTTGGTGGTGAAAAAGGGATCGAAGATATGCCGCAGATTTTCCGTCGATATACCGCTGCCGTTATCAATTACCTCGCAAATGACCTGATTTCCGTCTGACGCAGTGCGCACCAGGACGCGGCCACTGTCACTATCCACTGCATCCAAGGCATTGGTCACCAAGTTAATCAGCACCTGCTCGAGTTGCTGGGAATCCCCGAGAATCGACGGCAGATCTGGCGTCAATTCATATTCCAGTGCGATACGGCGTTTATCCAATGTGGAACTGAGCAGCGTGCGGGTTTTATCGATGACATGATTGAGGTTCAGCGGCAGCATTTCTGCGTTGTCCCGCGGGCGCGAGAAGTTTTTCAGATCTTTGACAATGCGGTCGATGCGCCGGGTGGAGGCTTTGATGTCAGCCAGCAGTTCAGGCGTGGTGGCGATAATCTCGTTGATAGGCATGCCGTTGAATTCGATCTCGTCACGCTCGTCGCCAAGGTATTCGTCCAATAAACCAAGCAGATTGTGGGTGAAGGTTTCCAGCAATTCCGCATTCATCTGAATCAGATGATTGGGATTGTTGATCTCATGGGCCACCCCCGCGACCATGGTGCCGAGGGACGCCAGCTTGTCGGCGCGCAACAATTGTTTCTGCTGCTGGGCGGAGGTCAGCTCCGCGAGTTTCTGATCCGTAATGTCCATCGCGATGCCGAACACTCTTTGGATGTCCCTGCCGCCTGCGTAGAAACGTGTCACTGTGCCGCGCATGTAGCGTAATTGACCATCGCGACGAATGATGCGGTATTCATGGGTTAGCGTCCGCTGAGTGAGTTCACTGAAGATCTGATGAATCCGCTCGCGGTCATCGGGGTGCACCTGCTGGAAAAAATCCTGCAAGGTGGGCTGAAAAGACTGGGGAGGGTGGCCGAACAGGCGGAAAAATTCGTCGCTGCAGCTGAGGATTTGGGTGCTCTGGTCAAGGATCCAATGGCCGAGGTGAGCAATCGCCTGGGCCTCCGCCATGCGCGCCTCGCTCTCAATGAGCGCCTGCTGGCTGCGTTTGCGATCCTCCTCCGCGCGGCGCCGGTCGGTGATATCCATGATGATACCGAAGGTGGCGGTTACCATTCCCCCGACAATGTTTTTGCGCGCTATGGCTTGCACGTGGCGCTCTTCGCCGTTCGGCCAGATAATGCGATGCTCCGCACCCACAGCGTCCATTTTGGGGTCGGACAAGGCCTTGATGATGTAGCTGCGATCATCCGGGTGAATACGCGCGATAAGGCCGGACCAGGTGGGCTGCCCCTGCAGCGGATCAAACCCGTAAATGCGGGCGAACTCGTCGCTCACCTGCAGCGCGTCCGTGTCGGTGTTGTACACCCAGTGTCCCATATGGGCTAACGCCTGCGCCTCGGCGAGGCGCGCCTGACTCAGGCTGAGTTGTTGTTCACGTTGCTCCAGCTGGCGCTGTGCGGTCACCCGCTGGGTGATTTCGATGGCGATACCCCAGATGGTTTTGATATGACCGTCGGCGATCAGGCAAGTCAGACTGTTGGAGAAAAAACGCTCGTTGCCGTCAGTGCCAGTGAAGTGGCTGATCAGATCTTTGACCCTGTAGTGCCGATCCACTAATTCCCGCCAGATGGTTTCGTGAAGAAACGGCAGTTTGTGCCATTCGGCACCTATTACCTCGTGCCGACTTTGCCCCGGCGTCAGACCGGCGGCGGCGTCATTGATTTCGGCCAGCACCGCGTAGCGGGTCAGCTCCTTGAACTGAACGTTGTTGGAGCTGGTGACCGAGATGGGCTTTTGGATCTCGCAGCGCCAGATGGCTTCTGGATTGTTCTCCACCAGGGCGTAATAACGGCTTTTTTCGTCGCGGATTTCGCGATCGTAAATATTAAGTTTGGTGCGCAAGTGGTTCACCGCAGCGACCAATTCATCCAGTTCGTCGCGCCTATAGCTGTTACGAGTCAGGCTCAGCTTTGGGGCATCCGCGGCATAAGGTGTCTGCTCTAAATATTTGGCTACGCGGCGCACATGGCGAGTGACCAGGTGATCGAAAAACCAACCAGCGATAAAGGCGACCAGGAGAGTGCGCACGGCATTGACGGCGAGGGTGCGGATGGTTTGGTGGAAGAGTTTCTGATAAAGCGGCTCCAGCGGTGCGTATATGCGCAGTTCGCCGAGGTCGTGGACACGCTCTCCGTCGTCGAAAAATACCGGGGATACGCGGTGGATGGCATCCTCGTTGGAGGCCAGCTTTCGGCCGGCGCTCAGAACTCGGCCATCGCTCTCCACCTCGACATAACCGATCATCGGGACAGTCAACATTCCTTCCACCAGCCTTTTGACCTGGGCGTCATCCAGCGCCCAGAGCGCCGAGCGCAAAATCGGCAAGCTTGAGGACTCTGCGATGCGGATCTGCTCGTCAATCTCTTTCCTTTCCGCGCGGTAATCTGCGTAGACCTCTATAACCGCGATGGCGATGGTGATCAGGCCGCCGAGAACGAGAAGTCCCAGGATAAGCTTCTGGCGTAGGGAAAATCGTTGCATAGGTAATAAGGCTATTCCGGGGCGCGCGTTGGCGCGTTTTCGGTTGGGATTTTGGCCGCCGCTGCTTTCACGGCGGAACTTAACATGTGCCAATACTCGGCTTCCTTCCCTTTTTCGGCATGCCACTTCACCACCAATTGGCGATACTCGTCTCGTTGTGCCAGCCGCGGTATAGCGCGGTTAAGGTCCGCCACAACCTGCTTGCCCCATGCATTATTGGTACAGCCAACCGAGGCCCATATCAGCGCATCACGATTTTCTGTCAGCGGGATCAATTCGAATAATCCCTTGTAATCAGGCTGTTCATCGTAAAAGTGGAAGACAAAGGGATAGTCGATCAAATAGTCGATGCGTCCGCGTTTAAGCATGTTGAACAAACCGTCCAGGTTATGGGTGTCTCCGCGGTCAACAATTTGCATATGGTTTCGATGGTATTCGAAAAGAGGATCGAGGTCTCTTCCCAAAGGGCGATCCGACATGGTGCCAAAAAGGAGATTTCGCGCCGCAAAAAAGCGTTCAACGGACACTGGGGCATCCGTTGCTCTTGGCATGATCTCGCTCACGCGGGGGTTGTCGGCTTTGATGATGACGCCATGAGGGCGATAGAGAGCATAGGGAACGGAAAGGATGAAATCACCGTCTCGGGGCGAGGGATGTTGGACCATCGTCATTAAGCAAAAATTGGCGTCTTCTTTCCAAAACTGGAAGAGCCGCCGGATCGGCATCATTCGCAATACATGATCAAAATCTGGTAGCTCTTGTTGCAGCATGCGTAGGGCTTGATCAGCAAAGCCATGTCCCTTCAATGGTCCATCAGTGATGTAAAAAGGGGGCGCGCTCGTATAAACCCATACCAGCGGGACGCGCTCTGCAGCGATAGACGCGTTTGAGAGGATCAACAGCGATGAGATACAACCTAAAAGGATTAGGCGAAGCATTGCAGAGTCCGGTTGCAATCAGATGGTGCATCCTAACATAGCAGTGCAGCCCGTCCTGGCCTCGACTACACCCCCCTTGGGCATGCTGTTATAATGCCGGCCGCAAAAAATGCGGGCCCGCCCGTAAATCCTCCTTTTCCTACCCCAAACGCCTTGCAACCAATAGGTATCCAAATGTCGATAGAGAAGCCCACCATTATCTACACAGAAACCGACGAAGCCCCCGCCTTGGCAACCTACTCTTTGCTGCCAATCATTCAGGCATTTGCCGCCGCCGGAAACATTGATGTGGTGACCAAGGATATTTCTCTGTCCGGCCGCATTCTCGCCAATTTTTCCGATTATTTGCGGCCTGAACAGCGCCAAGAAGACGCGTTAGCCTTATTGGGTGAACTGGCTACCAAACCGGAAGCCAATATCATCAAGTTGCCCAATATCAGTGCATCCATTCCCCAATTGAAGGCGGCTATCAAAGAATTGCAGAGCAAGGGTTACGCGCTGCCGGATTATCCGGAAGAGCCGAAAACCGAACAGGAAAAAGATGCTAAAGCGCGCTACGACAAAATCAAGGGCAGCGCGGTCAATCCGGTACTGCGCGAAGGCAACTCTGATCGCCGCGCGCCGCTTTCCGTCAAACAATACGCACGCAAAAATCCTCATTCCATGGGTAAGTGGTCTGCGGATTCCAAATCCCATGTCGCCTCCATGACGAAGGGAGATTTTTATGGCAGCGAAAAATCTGTCACCGTGGAGTCGCCAACCAAAATCAAAATTGAATTTGTCGATAAAGAAGGTCGCGCCACCGAACTGAAAAAAGCGTTTGCACTGCAAGCGGGCGAAATTGTCGACGCCTCTGTGCTGAGCAAAAAGGCGCTGTGCGCATATCTCGCGCAGGAAATTGACGATGCCAAACAACAAGGCGTATTGCTGTCGCTGCACTTGAAAGCGACCATGATGAAAGTGTCTGACCCGATTATTTTCGGTCACGCAGTTAAAGTGTTTTACAAGCCGGTATTTGAAAAATACGCAGCGCTGTTTGCTGAATTGGGTGTAGACCCCAACAACGGCGTCGGCGACCTGTACGCCAAAATCCAATCTCTGCCGCAAGAAAAACGCGACGAAATCGAAGCGGATATCAAAGCGTGCTATGCACAGCGCCCTGATCTGGCGATGGTGAACTCCGACAAAGGCATCACCAATTTGCACGTGCCCAGCGACGTGATTATCGATGCGTCTATGCCGGCTGCGATTCGCTCTTCCGGTCAAATGTGGGGCGCCGATGGCAAGCTACACGACACCAAAGCGCTGATCCCTGATCGCTGCTACGCTGGCGTTTATCAGGAAACTATCGACTTTTGTAAAAAGAACGGCGCATTCGATCCGCGCACCATGGGCAGCGTGCCCAACGTGGGCTTGATGGCGCAGAAGGCTGAAGAGTACGGTTCGCACGATAAAACCTTTGAAATCCCTGCGGACGGCGTAGTGAAAGTAGTGGACGAAGCAGGCAACGTGCTGCTGCAACACGACGTGGAACAAGGTGATATCTGGCGTGCATGCCAAGTCAAAGATGCGCCGGTGCAAGATTGGGTAAAACTCGCCGTCACTCGCGCTCGCTTGAGCAATACCCCTGCGGTTTTCTGGCTCGACAACAATCGCGCCCACGACCGCGAATTGATTGCGAAAGTCGAAACATATTTGAAAAACCATGACACCACTGGTCTGGATATTCGTATTTTGTCACCCGTTGAAGCGACTCGTTTTTCGCTGGAGCGCATCAAAGCTGGTCTGGACACCATTTCCGTAACAGGTAACGTGTTACGCGATTATCTCACCGATTTATTCCCGATTCTCGAACTCGGCACCAGCGCAAAAATGCTATCCATCGTGCCGTTGATGAACGGCGGCGGCCTGTTCGAAACCGGCGCCGGTGGCTCCGCACCGAAACACGTGGAGCAATTCGTCGAGGAAAATTATCTGCGCTGGGATTCTCTCGGAGAATTTTTGGCGCTGGCGGCGTCGTTCGAACATTTGAGTCAAGTGACGGGAAATAAAAAAGCGCAGGTACTGGCCAATACTTTGGATGTTGCCACTGCGAAATTCCTCGATAACGACAAATCCCCGTCGCGTAAAGTAGGCGGCATCGACAACCGCGGCAGCCATTTTTATTTGGCGATGTACTGGGCACAGGCTCTTGCTGAACAAAATGAAGACGCGGAATTAAAAGTCCGCTTCAGCAAAATCGCCGAAGCCATGACCAGCCAGGAGCAGACAATAGTGGCTGAATTGAATGGCGTGCAGGGCAAGCCGGTTTCTATCGGCGGCTACTACCGCCCAGATGCAGCACTCACGTCCAAAGCGATGCGCCCGAGCGCGATTTTGAACGGCATTATCAGCGCTATTTAAATCTCTCAACCGGCAATCGTATTACGGTTGCCGGTTTCACCACACCGCTGCTCACTAATTCAAACCCAGCCAATAAATGCCGAAATATGCCCAAATTCGCAGGCGTATAAGGAAATTGTGTTCCTTGGATATCGGTTTGCGATGTGTCACTCCGTTGATGCTGTATTTTCCGCAATCGCACTTTTACAGCGCCGCCCAAGGGTTGTCAGCAATTCGCTTCAGCAAATACTTACTTATGCGTTTCTGGTTTTGATATTGCAACGAATATGCGTGCCTGTCGCAAAAGGGGTTTGTTTCTTGCTAGACCTAGACATTGAAACAACGTCATGCAGCTTGTCCACTGGCCGCTATACTGGCCAACCACACTCAAAAAATCCGCAGCAATTTAAATGCGAGTGATCCTTCTTCTATGAAGCGCAAAGAAATTCTCGACCGAATTTTCAAAGAAGTTGAAACCGTTGTGCTCAGTCGGCAGCACCCGGTCACAGGACTGTTGCCTGCGAGTACCAGCATCAATACCCACGGCGATTATCGCGATGCCTGGGTGCGCGACAATGTGTATTCCATTCTGTGTGTGTGGGTACTAGGGGTGGCTTATCGCCATTTTGATGACGCCGAGCGCTGTGACCAGCTGGAACAGGCAACCATCAAACTGATGCGCGGCTTGCTGATGAGCATGATGCGGCAGGCGGGTAAGGTGGAGGCGTTTAAGCAGACGCTGGCTAAAAAACACTCGTTACACGCAAAGTACGATACGGCGACCGGGCTGGAGGTGGTGGCCGACGATGCCTGGGGCCATTTGCAAATCGATGCGACATCGATTTTTCTGCTGATGCTGGCGCAGATGACGGCCTCGGGTTTGCGCATCGTGCGCACCTTTGACGAAGTCGATTTTGTGCAGAATCTGGTGTATTACGTCGCCAGCGCCTACAGAATTCCGGATTTTGGTATTTGGGAGCGCGGCAACAAGATCAACAACGGCAAGACCGAAATCAACGCAAGTTCAGTGGGCATGGCTAAGGCCGCGTTGCAAGCCCTCGACGGTTTCAATCTATTCGGTAAAGATGCATCGCCCCGAGCAGTGGTGCATTCAGTGGCGGATGCGATCTCGCTGGCGCGCAACACGCTCGCGGGGTTACTGCCGCGCGAATCTCTGTCGAAAGAAACCGACAGCGCGCTGCTCAGCATCATCGGTTATCCCGCATTCGCTGTTGGTGACAAGGCGCTGGTGACCAAAACCCGCGACAATATTCTCGCCAAACTCGGCGGCAATTACGGCTGTAAGCGTTTTCTCTGGGACGGTCACCAGACGGTGTTGGAGGAGAGTTCGCGGCTGTATTACGAGCATTCGGAATTGGCCAATTTCGAACACATCGAATCCGAATGGCCGCTGTTTTTTACCTATTTGTATATCCACGCGCTGTTCGACGGCAATGAGAGCACGGCGCGCCATTACCGCAGCAAAATCGAATCGCTGATGGTGGAGGTGGGCGGCAAGCGTTTGATCCCCGAACTCTATTATGTGCCGCGGGAACATATTGAACTCGAGAAACAAAAACCCCGTTCCCAGCCGCGCCTGCCCAACGAAAACGTGCCCTTGGTGTGGGCGCAAAGTCTGTATTACGTGGGGCTGCTGCTCGATGAGGGTCTTGTGTCCCGCGACGATGTGGACCCGCTGCGCATGCGCCGCCGCTCGCGCCAGTTCACTAAAACCCAAATAGCACTGGTTGTGTTGGCCGAGAACGACAGGGTGAAAGCGCAATTGGCGCAATTCGGCGTGATTACCGAAACCCTGCAGGATATACGTCCGATCAATGTGATTGCCGCGCCGAGTCTGGTGGAAACCTACCGCCACGTGGGCGCCAATCGCGCGCTCAATCTCACCGGCCGCCCGCGCCGCCGATTGCAGAGCCTCGCTACCTCGCAGACTTACGAGATCAATGGCAAACCCAGTTTGTGTCTGTCTTGGATTCAGAGTGAATACAGCGATTACCGGGTGTATGACGCGCAGTTGATGGCACAGAACATCGAGCGCGAGCTGCGCCATATCGCTACCCATTGGATGAGCAATGAAATTGCGGTGTTCACCTGGATGGTGGATGAGCATTTCTGCAACACCCACAACGCGGACGTGTTATTCCGCACCTTGCGCGAATTGCAATTGCGCAGCCATTCCGATCAGGTGGGTTACGCGTCTGCCAAGCTGGCCATCCGCGCCTCGCGGGTGAACCGCCTGACCGTGCCAGAATTCAGCTGCCCTACCGTGACCAACAATAGTTCCGTCAACCCGGTCGGCCACTTATTTACCCGGCGAGAGCAACTGGATCCGCGTGCGCAGGCGTTACTCGAATGCCTGGATATTGAATCTGAGTTGACCTGTTACCGCACCCTGGAGGCGTTTCTCAAACAGTACTCCCTGGATATCGATCTCAAGGAGGGCGAGCAAACAGTAGCGGTCGCCGACCTGGTGCGGCATATCTACTACCAGGCTCAGAGCAAGTGTTACTGGCTGTTGTCGCGTTTTTGTTATGCGAGTCTCGGCCAGTTCACGCTGGACCTGACCGACGGTCTCGCCATGCTGGTGGCGCGGCATATGGTGGTGGTGCTCGGCAAGGGCAAGGTCAATTCTATGGTGATCGATGCCCCTATCGCGTATCAGGATCTGGTGGACAGCCTGAACAAGCTGTATTTCAATCCCCTTGAGCGCGCCCTCGCTCAGGAATTCTTAGCGGTGCTGGGCACCATCATGCGCGTGGACCAGCGCCTGTTCGAGGGCTTGCGCTCGGTGATGGTGCAAAACCTGATGATGCTGTGCGCGGAAGCGTCCGATGAAACCACCGAGATGGATATCCTGCTGACCGTGGGCGCTATGTCGCCCTCACGCGTCCTCGCCAAAGTGCGCGACATCCTCGATCAGCAGCACCGCGAGTTCACACGCGGTTTGCATTCGGGCTTTTTGGGTAGAGAGGGCGAGGACACTGCCGCCAATCGCGCGGCGGTCGATACTGATTGGTTTGAGTGGCGGGTAGCGCGCGGGTCGATTACCCGTCTTGACGATAGCCTGTTGAACGATCTGTGGCAGAGTCTGCACTCGGCGCAGACTCTGGTATTCGGTGATCGGGGTAGTCAGGAATACATTCTCGACTGCGAGCTGGTGCGCAGCTCCATGACCCCTGGCGAAGCGAGTTTCGGCAACCACATCGATCAGCTCACTCAGCAGCTCCATCCCACCTATTACAAAAGCGCGGTGTTTGAAGCTTTGTATGCCTTTACCCGGTTTTGCAAAGACAATCCCAAAGCGCGCTTTAACACCCCGGTGGTATTCACCCAGCTGCTAGAGCGGGCAGCGAAGAGTTTTATTTGGGATTCGGGAGCGGCGCAGTTGGGCAAGCGCGACCTGGATGTGTTGCTGGAGCAGTCACCCCAGGTGCTGCAAAAGTACGTGACTATAGTTTTTGAAAATAGCGCTGACTATTTCTGACGGTGACCGGCTTGGATTAAGCCGGCACACTCATTTCTTCGAGGAGTTTTTTGACGGCGCGGTCCCAACCGGCGGGTCCGGGCTCGTCGGTGATCAGATGACGCTGGCCCTGACCGGTCGGCTGATAGCTCAATGGAATAGTATGCGGTGGGCGCACCACCACAGCGATGTCCGCGCTTTGCAGCATGCTCAAGTCATTACCAGAATCCCCGAAAGCCGCCACCAGAGGCTTGGTTCCCAACAACTTCTGGTAGAGGCTCACCAGCCAGCGCATTGCCTGGCCTTTGTCACAAGGGCTGCCGATATGAATGGCGTGGCTGCCGCGACTCAGTTTCAGCCCCTGTTTTTCCACATCCTTAGCGAAAGAATCGAAGCTTTTGGCGTCATCCAGCCAATACAGGATTTCGCTGTGGCGGCGCTGTTTGGCCAGTCGCGCAGTAGCCAGATTTCGGCTGGTGTATTCACTGATCTGCAGTTCCGACATGTCGCCGAACCCGCGGAATTGGTAGTGCTTGCTCTGGCGCAGGGATTGCAGAATGGCGCGGACATGGGTGTAGGGCTGCGCTACCCGACAAATCCAAAAGCCGTCCTTATCTTCTGTTGAGGGTGCGGATGGTCGGCGGAATTGCGTCTGCGGCAGCGCCACCCCTGCGCCATTTTCAAAAATAATCGGTCCACGCAGGTGCATCTGCTGCTGCAGTTGCACACATTCTTCAAAGGTTCGGCTGCAGCTCAGGATAACCGGAATGCCGCGCTCTCGCGCCAGTCGCAGAGAGCTTTCCGCCGGTGTCCAGGTGGCTGTGTCCAGGTCCAGTAGAGTGCCGTCGAGGTCGGTAAAAATCAGAATTGAGCGCGTTTTTGTCATCGTCCTATATGCTCTATCGTTATGCCGCCGGCTGGCGCCGGCACGCTATGTTGGATTGCGTCCAGAGAAGCCCCGGCAATTGCCGGATGCTGGTCCCGGCGCTCTTTGTGCTCATATTGCACATTAAGTGCCGAAACCCGATAAAACGGGGTGGATTAACGCCCTGCGCGGTGGGATAGCGGAAAAGCGGTGACTGCCGTGCGCTTATTTAACCGCGAGGCAGGACATTATTCCCCAATTAATAACAAGGTGTTTATCTTTTTTACACACAAAGCCGATGTAATCTTGAGTCCATGTGCGACCGGGTCTGCAATTTTGGTCGGCTGATGAGGAGGAATCATGCGCTATAAGTTGGGTGTTCTGCTCGCTTTTGTTTGTGTTATGGTCAGCGCCTGTGCTCATTTGGGCGCCGGGCTCGAACCGCCGAAAGTGCGGGTGGACTCTTTGCAAATGCTGGAGTCGCGTGGCGTCAGCCAGCGTTTTCTTGTTGGCCTGCGGGTGATCAATCCCAACGATCGCGCCCTACCGGTAAAAGGGCTCAGTTATACCTTGGCGTTGAATGGTTTTGATCTGCTGGAAGGCGTTACCGGCAAAGTCCCCGTCCTGGAACCTTTCAGCGAAACTCTGGTGGACGTGGAGGCCGCGACAGATCTGGTAGCCGCGCTGCGTTTGCTGAATAATCTGACCCGGCCGGATGCTGCGCAAAACATCACCTATGCTTTGACTGCGAAGGTCAGTGTGCAGGGCTGGCCCGGCCGGCTCACGGTGAAAGAATCCGGCGAAGTTCCGCTGTTTAGCGCCGGTACCACAAACCGGTAAACGCCCGGCGTTTAACTGCGGGCGCAACAATAATAATGAACCCTTGACGGTGCCCGATCTCCGGGCGCAGCCGTCCGCTCAAAACGTTCGAGGCATACATGCGTCTTGTTAAATGGCTGATAGGTATCGTCATTGCTGTGGGTATAGTGCTGACGGCGGTTCCGCTGGTGGCCAAGTGGTATGTGGTCCGCTGGTTGAAGGATCACGGCTACCAGGCGGAAATCAAAAAAGCCGGCGCGGATTTTATTTTTGGCGAGCTAAGTCTGCAGGGCGTGACGATCATCAGTCCCAGCGCTGAACATCTCACGGTGTTCAGCGCCAAGGCCGATTTTAATGTCTGGTCTCTGTTAAGCGGCGGCCGTCTGCTGGTGGACCGCTTCGAGTCTGACAGCGCCAGGCTCGACCTGCGCAATTCCCCCGAAGGTGTCCGGCTCGGAGGCTTTCTCCTCGATTCGGCGTTAAAACAACTAACCGAACGGGTGCCCCTGGAAATCCGTTCTGCACGTCTTATCAACACGGATATCTGTAGCGCCGCCGAGCGCTGTCTGCGGGTGGAAACCATTTCCGTGTCGCGCGCCAAATGGCAGCGCTCGGCGGACCACTGGGAGTTTGTGCACAATGCCCCGCTGACCGTGGAAAAGGCCTTTCTGCGCGATCAGACCCGCAACATGACTTTGTTTTACGGGGCTGAGGCCGCGGTAGCCACGGGGATCTATTCTGCGACCTCCCTGGATATGGATGCGCTAAAGCTGAGCAATTTTCAATTTGTTGAAAACAGTCTCGGTGATGCGGGAATGGATGCGCCTTATCAAACCCATTTAGGCGAAATGAATATTACCGCGCTGACTTGGCGCGCTGGTGAAAAAGCCCTGCTGCTGGGGCCTGTGGAAGTGACCAGTCTGCGGCAGTCTCTCCACCGCACCGCGGACGGCAGCATGATGCTGCCCGCCCGCCTGGCAGATCTGCTTAATCCCGCACAACTGACCGATCTGAAGCTGATGGTGGAGAAATTGGAGGTGCGTGACGGCGCTATCTCCTGGACGGATCAGTCAGTAACGCCACCAGCGGCGCACAACTTTGCCGCGCTTGGTGTGCAATTGGGGCGTGTCGACAGCACCATGCCTGATATTGCCACCCCCATCAAAGTGACCGGTAAAGTGGGACAAAACGGCAAAGTGGGTTTGGAGGGAGAAATCTATCCCTACAGCGTCGATACCAAATTCAATCTCACGGGTTTTATTCACGGCGTGGATCTGGCCAAACTCTCCGGTTACAGCCGGCACTTCCTCAATCAGGTTATCGACCAGGGATCGCTCGATGTCTCCTTTAATGCAGTGGGGCGCAACAATGAACTGCAGGCGGAAACCCGCTGGCAGCTCGCCGATTTACGTATCGAACCAACCCGCGGCAGCGGCTCTGATATGCCGTTGGAACTCTCCTATGACTTGCTCAAGGACCACAACAACAGCGTCGTGCTGGCAATGCCGGTGCGCGGCGAGTTCGGCAGTGACCGGTTGCGACCCCAATACATCTTCGCCAATCAAATGCGTCGGACGATGAGCGATATGGCGCGGCAGCGCGTCAACTCCGCCGGTGGCATTTCGACGCCGCGCGCGGCGCCCTCCGGCAAAATGGCCTTCCGCCCCCTCGAATACGCCACCAACGGCCGCTACCCGGCTCTTGCCGATGGAGAACGTATTCAGGAAATGGCCGCGATGCTGCGTGAGAAACCACATCTGCGCATGGCTTTCTGCGCGGTGAGCACCGGCGGTGAGTGGGCTGAATTGTTTAATAACGGCGAACGTCCCACACCTGAGACGGAATTGTTAGATGAGCACAAACAGATGCTGCTGGACCTCGCCAGCGCTCGCGGGCGTGTTGTCCGCTCGCGTTTGATCGATGCCGGGGCTGCCGCAGATCAGATCGTCATCTGCACGCCCAGCGTCGACATGACGCAATTCGGGCTGTCTTTTATCTCTATTTCCTTATAATCGCCAACACTTCGACCCGGCTGCGGCCGGGTTTTCTGTCCCTTTGGAACCTGCTGTCACCATGACCGATTTGCTTGATCCTTCCGCCGAAGAACGTATCCCCTTAAAACAATTCACCGAGAAAGCCTACCTGGATTACTCCATGTACGTGATTCTCGACCGCGCCCTGCCGCACGTGGGCGACGGCCTCAAACCCGTGCAACGGCGCATCGTCTACGCCATGAGTGAACTTGGCCTGAAGGCCGGGGCAAAATATAAAAAGTCTGCCCGTACCGTGGGAGATGTCATTGGTAAATTCCACCCTCACGGCGACTCCGCCGCCTATGAAGCCATGGTGCTGATGGCGCAGCCGTTTTCATTCCGCTATCCGCTGATCGACGGCCAGGGCAACTGGGGTTCGCAGGACGATCCCAAATCTTTCGCGGCTATGCGCTACACCGAAGCCAAGCTCACGCAATTCGCCGACGTATTGCTGAGCGAGCTTGGCCAGGGAACGGTGGATTGGCAGCCGAATTTTGATGGCACCCTGGACGAACCGAAGGTGCTCCCGGCCCGGGTGCCGACGGTGCTGCTCAATGGCACTACCGGCATTGCCGTGGGCATGGCCACGGATATACCACCGCATAATTTGCGCGAGGTGGTGGCTGCAACGGTACATCTCTTGGACAACCCCAAAGCGACACCCGCTGAGCTCTGTCAGTTTGTCCTCGGCCCCGATATGCCGACAGATGCCGAGATCATCACGCCGCGTGCCGACTTGGTGCGCATCTATGAGACGGGACGCGGCAGCGTGAAAATGCGCGCTAAATGGATCAAGGAAGAGGGCGATGTGGTGATCACGGCGCTGCCGCACCAAGTCAGCGGTGCCAAGATCCTGGAGCAGATCGCGGCGCAGATGCAGGCGAAAAAACTGCCCATGGTGGCCGATCTGCGCGACGAGTCCGATCACGAAAATCCGACCCGCTTGGTGATCGTGCCGCGCTCCAACCGCATCGATCTGGACGCGCTGATGAACCATTTGTTCGCCACCACAGAGTTGGAACGCAGCTACCGGGTCAACATCAATTTGATCGGCAATGATGGTAAACCGGGGGTCAAAAATATCGCGGAACTGCTCGGTGAATGGCTGGTGTTTCGCCTGGAAACCCTGCGCCGCCGGCTGCAACATCGCTTGGATTGGGTAAACCGTCGCCTGCATTTGTTGGACGGTATGTTGATCGCTTACCTCAATCTGGACGAGGTCATCCATATCATTCGCACCGCCGATCATCCCAAAGAAGAACTGATGAAGCGCTTCGGGCTGTCGGAAGAACAGGCCAATTACATCCTCGATACCCGTTTGCGTCAGTTGGCGCGCCTGGAGGAAATGAAGATTCGCGGTGAGCAGGACGAGCTCACCAAAGAAAAAGCCGATCTCGAGGCGACTCTGGCTTCCGAGCGCCGCATGAAAACCCTGGTTCGCAAAGAGCTGGAAGCCACCGCCAAGGAATTCGGCGATAGTCGTCGCAGTCCCTTGGTGGAGCGCGCCGAAGCTCAAGCCTTCAGCGAAACCGAGCTATTGCCCAGCGAGCCGGTGACCGTGGTGCTGTCAGAGAAAGGCTGGATTCGCTCCGCCAAAGGTCATGACATTGACCCCGCAGCATTGAGCTACAAAGCGGGTGACAAATTCGCCTTGCTCGCCCGCGGTAAAAGTCAGCAGACAGTATTGCTCCTCGATTCCAGTGGCCGCAGCTACGGTATTCCGGCGCATTCACTGCCGTCCGCCCGCGGCCAGGGTGAGCCGGTTACCAGCCGCCTCAACCCGCCCAGCGGCGCGACCTTCGCCGGCCTGTTGATGGGCGAGGATGCGCAGCAGGTACTACTGGCGACAGATGCCGGTTACGGCTTTATCGCCACACTGGGTGACATGCAGAGCAAGAACCGCGCGGGCAAGGTGCTATTGAATGTCCCGGAGGGGGCTAGAGTGCTGCCGCCGACAGTGATTCAGGATGCAGCGGCCACCCAACTGGTGGCGGTCACTAATGATGGTCGTATGTTGGTGTTTCCGGTCACCGAGTTACCTGTGCTGGCAAAGGGTAAGGGCAATAAGATTATCGGCATCCAGTCCAGCCGGTTGCAGACACGGGAGGAGTTCATGATAGCGGTGGTGCCGGTAACCACTGAGCAGACCGTGAAGATCTGGGCGGGCAAACGCTTCCTGCAGTTGCGCCTGAAGGATATGGAGCACTACCTGGGTGAACGCGGGCGGCGCGGTCACAAGCTGCCGCGGGGCTTTCAAAAGGTCGATTCTGTCGAGGTGGTCGACTGATGTGTGCTGGTCAGACCGGCGCGGCGGTCTGACTAATTTTTATGTGTGTGTAAAAAAATCTGACGTTTTTCACCATTTCCCTCTCGCAAATATTCCCTTTCCGGCGTAAGATAAAGCCCGTTTATAAGTAATTGCTAACTCCAGAGATCAAGCGATACGCCACGTAACGAATTTTTCTCATCTTGTTTAGTCTAGTATTTGTTGTCAGAAATTTTTTTACACTTTTAAGGTGATGCCATGTTCCGAAAACACGGCCGCACGTCGATTCGCTGTCCCATGCAATTGCGCCATCAGCGCCTGGGATCTCTTGAAGTCGTGACCAACAATATCAGCGCGTCCGGGATATTTATTGGAGTGCAGCCCCAACTCGACCAGGGAGTACTCAGTCAATTGCGGCTGGGTGATTTACTGGAAGCGCAGATCGAAAGCCCCGACAGCGAGTCAGAGCAGGTCCGCCTGAGGGTCGCCCGTCTTGATAAAAGTGGCTTTGCTCTGATGTTCGTCTGAATCCTCGCGGCTCAATTCTTCGCCGCCTCCGTATTGTGCTTTTTCCTCGGTATTCAGTGACAAAACGGTAGTTTCCTCCGCCGCGAGTATTTCTGCTGGTATGTATTCCAGCGCGTTGCCACGAATAATGGAGCGCAGCTCGCCGATGTAGGGTGCTCCGCGCTCAGAATAACTGGTTAATTTTCCCGCCAGTTCGTATCCGCTTACACGCTGTCCCGCTGCGGCTTTTTGTTGCCGCAGCAAGCGCAGACCGTGATAGGCGGAATGGGTATTGATGTTGTGAAAGTAGGCTTCGACAGACGCCCGTGCGGATTCAAACCGGGTTACCTCGTGAAACGCCCCTTGCCGGCGGTTATGTGGGATCAGTCCGCAACCGGCTTTGAAGCACCATTGGCCGAAATAGTTATGGCCTTCGCGGGCGAACCGCGATGTCCCCCAAGCGGATTCCGAGGCGGCCTGCGCCAATGCCAGCGCAGTGGGAATGGTATTGATGCGCCGATCCAGTCGATCCAATGTCTGCTCCAGCGGTCCTTCTTCCACGTCATATCGCTGGGCCCATTCGGCCACCAGGGAATGATCCCTGTGTGTCATTTTCTTAGAGGCTGCGCGCTTGGCGACGGCCTGAAGCTGCTCACGCAATTGCAGCAGGCGCTCATTTTCCTGTTCCACCAGCGGCAAAATAAAATTGAAAAAGGCTTGTTTGCGAGTGGCGATATCACTAATGGCTTCGAAGTCAGGGGGTGCGGCATCGATCACCGCCTCGGTCTCGACAAGTTTTTCTTCCGGCGTAGCAGTTGGCCATTGGCGGCACGAAAGCCAAAAACATAAACCCACCAGCAGTACACAATAACCGGTGAGGCTGTAGGCAATGGCACGTTTGAACATACAGCGCTCTGTCGGCTAGAGCTTCAGGGAAGCCCGCAGCTCCTGAAGTTTTTCTTGATTGCGCGCTTTATCCAGAGGATCTCCGGCTTTTTCCGGGAGAGCTGGTGGCTGCGGCTCATCCAGTTGGACACCGTTTCGAACGGACAAGCAGATGTCTTCGTAAATCTCCCGAAACACCGGGAAGGCAACCGCTTCGGAATTGGTCTGCAAAAAGTACCAGTCGCAGCGTTTACCGGCGTGATAGACCGCCGGATGCGACCAGCCATAGCCGGCTTTGGGCGACGGGGCGCGGCAGGCTTCCAAATAGGCACTGTGCGCATCGGGCAGGCCGGGATCGCTGCTGGCCTTTTCGCAAAAGTGGATCATGGTGCGCAGGGTCGGCAGGTATTCGCTGGTCTCGATCACCATCTTGGCTGCGCTGAGCAATGTGCGGGCGTCGAACTGCCCGAGCATTTCCAGCCACAGGCGCTTCACCTCGTTCAATTCGGCGGCATTGCCGAACGCCTTCAGGTACTGGTTGTGGTAGTTCAGGCGGAACAGGGTGAAAACCTGGTTGATGGCATCGATCAAGGCTGTGCGCCGGGCCTGGGCTGCGGCGTTCCGGTCGTGCGTCACAGCGGGCTCAGAAGGCCCAGCTGCGGTCGGTGAGTTGTTCGGCAAGGCTCAATTCTCGCGTCGATTTGGTTTGAGGGTCTTCCTGCGCGTGGCGTTTCGCCCAGCGCTGTTTTACATACTGCAGGAAACGGGTATTCCAGGAGGCGTGCACCTGATTGCTGTCGCGCCAGTAGATCACAAACTCTGGCAGCAGGCTCTGGGCAAAGGGAATGTCGATATTCGCCAGGCGCAGCACTTCGTATACATCCTGTGACGGCACCCAATTCGGCGAAATGCGCCGCGGGGTGGGGTCGTGTTCCAGGGCCGCCTTGTAGCGCAGCCACTGATGATGGACATGGTCGCGGAACTTTTTGTTCCAGTTATCCGACCGAGCGCCTTTTTCCCGCCAGTAAAGCTCGAATTCCGGAATCGCATCCTCGACAAACTGGCGGCTGATGCCGGCGTGGCGCGTCAGCACGTCCATCGCCTCTTCGCTGGGCCGCCAGTTGTAAGTCATGGGCGTTTCGCGGTTGCGCGCGTTCTGTTCGGATTCGAATTCCCGCCACTTGCGAATGGTGTGCTGGATGAACTTCGATCCCCAAGAATGGGCGGACTCGCCGCGCTCGCGCCAATAATTGACGAACTCGGGTACCTGCTCCAGGGCGAAGTTGGCGGGGATATTGTGCTGCGCCAGGCGGCCGAGGATCTCGCGGTCGGGCTGCCAGGAGGGGGCGATCAGATTCTTGCCCTGCACCGGCGCGCCCGTTGCCACTGGCGCGGTAACCGGCTGCACGACTTTGTCATTGAAGGCGAACTTGAGCTGCAACGCGCTCGCGTAGGGTGCTGATGCAATCAAAATCAGCCCCTGCTCACGCAGATTGGCGGCGATGCGCTGTACATCCAGCGGCTGCCAAAAGGGCATCAATTGGTTGACGGTCGCCTCACCCAAGGTGAACCACAGGTAGCCGTTATTCCCGGTGCCCGACTGATTGCGGGCCACCCCAGTGAGAATGGACAACATGGTCGCCTCCTCCAGGCCGATAGTCGCGGCTAACGAGGGGTACACCAGGATTGGCGATTCAGGGATAAGGCTGTTGGGGTCGATGGATCGGGTCATGAGTCGCTCATAAAGTGGCGGGTACTTTAGCACTGGGGGGGCCAGGTTTGTAGTGACGGAGGTCGGGCGAGGAAAGGTATTGCCCATTCTGCTCCCTGTGCTAGTGTTGCGGCGGTTTTCAATCAGAGCCCCACCATGCTTTTCAACATCGCCAACGATCTCGACGACGCCCTGCGGTTTTCCCGTTTCGACGAGCAGCATCTGCTGTCCACCGTCTCTCCCCATTCATTTGTGTTGGATGAGGAAAATTGGGCTACGGCGGAGGTGTGTTATCAAGCGCAGAAATACTCCAACAATCCGTCCTATCGAGAGCGCATCGCCAAGACCGCGTCAGCGCAGGAGGCGTATAAGCTCGGCAATCGCTGGTGGCCGTTGAAGCGTGGAGACTTTAAACACGTGCGCCGGGTATTGATGACCCGGGCGTGTTATTGCAAGGCCCAGCAGAATCCCGAGGTCGGCGAGTATTTGTTGGCCACCGGCGAGCAAAAAATCGTGGAAACCTCTCTTTACGACCACTACTGGGGCATCGGCCGGGATCTGCGCGGGTTGAATATGCTGGGCGAAGTTTGGATGGATGTGCGGCGGCGCATGCGCGAGCGCGCGGCGGAGGTGGCCAATGGCCAAAGCTAAAACTGCGTTTGTTTGCGACGCCTGCGGCGCGGATTTCACTAAATGGCAGGGCCAATGTACCGAATGTGGCGCCTGGAATTCCATGAAAGAAGTGCGTTTGGCTACTGGGCCGCGCTCTAGTGGCGAGGGGTTGAAAGGTTACGCCGGCGCCACCGAGTCGCGTATTCAGACATTGCAGGATGTCTCCCTCGCCGAGGTGCCGCGATTCTCTTCCACCATGGGGGAGTTCGACCGCGTGTTGGGCGGCGGTTTTGTACCGGGTTCGGTGGTGCTGGTCGGCGGGCATCCCGGGGCTGGCAAGTCCACGCTGCTGCTGCAGTCGCTTTGCAAACTGTCGCAATCGCAGAAAGCGCTTTATGTCACCGGCGAAGAATCCCTGCAGCAGGTCGCCATGCGCGCCAAGCGCCTCGGCCTTCCTATGGACCGCTTGCAGGTGCTGGCGGAGACCAATGCCGAGAGCATTGTCGCCCTGGCTCAACGGGAAGCGCCGGGCATTATGGTGGTGGACTCGAT
>JBQGED010000464.1:0-7721 GCA_052039425.1 Sphingobacterium griseoflavum
TAACCGCGCAATAAATTCAGATTACTAACGCAGAAAAAAGTAAACCCGCAGCTCTCGTGAACCGCGGGTTTTTTATTTGGAAAATTAAATTCGAATTAATTCGAAGAAAAGCTGGGAATCATTTCGACAACATTGGATTCCGGTAATAGGCAGGACGACTGCAGCACCCCTCGCGCCGGATGAAAATCATGGCTGGCAATCAGCGTCTGCTCTCGCGCCAGCACCATCATCACTTCGCCGGTTTGCAAATCCAGTTTTTGCAACGCGGATTCGCGGCAGGCTCCCCCAGCGACAAAAAACGCGGCATCACTGGTGAGACGCAATAAATGGCTGTTGCTCGGCAGATTAGCGCTGATCTGCACGGGATTTTGCTGCGTCGCATCCAACTGCCACAAACCGCGCTGGCCGGTGTATTGAAAATAAATCCGGCCATTAAATTCCACGGCGGTGCCGACAGAACCGAAGGTCAGCTGCTTTTCCGCACGGGTTTTTAAATCCCTGCGCCAGATATTGCGCGCGTCGTTATTTTCTCTGACAAACCAGAGTGCGGGAATTTCCGGCTCGTACCCCAACAATTCACGCGCGCCGGCATCGTCCACCAATTTTGTCACCACCTGTTCGGCGAAACTGTATTGCCACACCGAGCCTTTTATTCGATACAGCAGAAAATCCCGCCCCGCCGGCCACAGAATTTGATTGGGTTTGGCTGCCAGCTTGACCAGAACTTCCTCCCGCTGATCCTGCGCACGCAACAATTGATATTGGCCGTTTTGCACGCCGGCAAAAACAACGGCGTCGCCATCGGGAGAAAATACCGGCGGCTGGCTGATAGGTCTGCCATGGGTGAGATCCGTACGCGCTCCGGAAACATTCAGCAAATGAAAATCCGCCTTTGCGGCGCTGGCGGTCAGCGTCAAGCTCTTGCCATCGCGGTTGTAGCGCGGCCGCGCTACCGCAACATCCGCAGCAAGCATCAACTGCACTGGTGTGAGCGCGCCGGTTAAATCCAGCAGCGACAACCGTTTACTGTCCTTCTCAAAAATCAAAACACCGCTGCCGTCTGGAACCCATGAGATATCCAAGGCAGCGGTCGGCACGGATGCCACCGCCAAGCGATCTTGTCGCGCATCAAAAATTTCCACCTGCACCTGATGGCGCCGGCGGCTGGCGACAGCGGACAGTTTGTCATGCACTGCACTACGCAAGGGTGTAAAGCCCGACTCCAACGGATTGACCACGGAAAGCTTCTGCTCCGCAATCAAATAGCGGTAGCGCTCGTGGGTTGAGCCAGGCCCGAGAGAGGCGACAAATTCCAGCGTGTTGTCATCCCACCAGGTCACGCTCTCCACCGCGCCCTGCCACTGGCTGAGGAGGTTTTTTTCCAACAGGCGCTCGCCGCGGAAATCCAAAGTGAAGATATGAAAGGTGTAGAGGTAGTTCGGCTTTTCAAAATAATCCGGGCTCCAGGGCAGCCCTTCCGCTCGACGGATTTCCGTAGCCACCAGATTGCGTCCACTGGGGGACCAGGCGAGATCGGCCCAGAAGCCATCAACCGCTGCCAGCAGCCAATCGGCACCGCCTTTCTCGCGGATCAGAATCTGGCTCTGGGGCTCGTCGCCATCAACCAGATCGCGCAGCAGGGCGATGCGCCGACCATCCGGGTGCGGCTCGGCATAGCGGTCGCGCTTGCCGGTGACACTCACGGGTTGGGCTGCGGCAAAGGCAGTGATGTGGTTGACGGGGGCGACCGGCGTCTCTGGTGCGACCGGGGCTCGGTTGAGCCAGATCAGCGCGCTGATAAGGACGAGTATCACAGGCACCACGGCCCAAACGGCAGTGCGTTTGCGCCCGTGCGGAGCTGCGACCGGAGGTGCGGGCAGCTCCGGCTCATTCGCGGAGGTCTCCTCCGGGGCGAAATTGACCGGCACCACCAGTTGGTAACCGCGTTTGGAAAAGTGCGCGACGAACTCCCGCTCCCCCGCCAGCTCTGCCAGAGCGTTGCGCAAGGTATTCATGCTCTTTTGCACCGACGCATGGGTCACCACCCGACCCTGCCACACATGGTCGAGCAGCTCATCGTTGCTCACCACCCGGTCGCGATGGTGGGCAAGGAAGGTGAGCACGGCCATAACCTTCGGCTGCAACGAGAGCGTGCGCCCCTGCTTGGTGAGCGTATTGTGCTGCGGCGACACCAATATGTCGTCCAGCAGAAAGGGTGATTGTTCGTCTTTAGTCACGTCCGGCAACCATTGTCTTAGCGTCTAAAATCCACTCGTTTACCGTCGTTCGAGCTTGAACCATTCTGCCCCACTGAGGACTGACCAGACAAGTTAAGACAGCCACTTTGATATCGCCAAATTATTGTTTTTAAAAAGGTTTATTTTGGTAAGCGAATGGTAAGCCAGACGTTTGGCGAGGGTCAGAGATTCTCCAGCCAGCTGTCTTACAGTGACACCATGCCAGACGGACAAGGTCCCAGGCAAAACAGACAGATTCACCATGCTTCCGCAGGAGTCCCTATATGAAATGCCGTGCCATCATAAGCGCCCTGGCGCTGTCTTCCGCCGTCGCCCACGCTGAGCCGCAGGCTTATATCAACGAGAACTTCGGCTTCAACGTCAAAGGCTACAACTACACCCAATCCGAATTTCCCTGTGACATCGACAAAAATCTGGTCGCCCTACTGCTCGAGCGGGGCAAAAAGGAGGGCTTGAATCTGGAAGCTGCGCGCACCGCAGATAAGATTCGCAACGGCGTAATCCCGGTGATCGCTATTGATGTCGAGCAATTGGTACTGGGAAGTAAGGAACATGTATATGGGGCCGATCCGCATTCCACCCTGCCGAAGGTTCAGGTGACCGCCGCTGTAATCAAGGGTGATGAGTTGGTCACGGCCAAACACACCTGTGCCATTGCCACTCTCAATCAGCTGACCCCATCCAGCAATGTGCTCGATCTCGGCACCACCGGCACCATCTGCTCGGTGACACGGCGCTGCCTGCGCGACCTCAGCAAAGACATCATCAATTGGGCCGCACCGCAACTAAAGTAATCGCCATCATCTGAAGTAAACGCACACACCAGAATTCAAAGCCCGTGCTTGGGCTCATGGATGAGCCCTTTTTTCGCTACCAGCCAACCCCTTGTCCCGCGTCCATTCACCCCGCCCCTTTTCAAAAAAAGCGCATATGCGGTGCCATTCCGCCCAAATATTGTCGTTCCGACCGCAACTCCGATGAAGATTACAATCCTGTTATGTGTGATTCAGTTGTTGGACTCCATCGGGATATGCGTTTACATTCGCCGGCCATCTTCAACCCGGCTGTGCCACATGCGCGGCTGCAACGGACCTTCGATTTATGACTTCAGTAAAACCCGGCTTTGCAATATTCGGACTTTTATTGGCCCCTATGGCCGTCTCTGCAGCACCACAACCACCGGATTTTGAAATCGGTGGACAAGTCCAGATAGATAGCTCTTTTTTCAACGGCGCCCACAATGCCCACAAGAAAGGCAGTCAATCCGGCGTCCGCCGCGCGCGCCTGGGCCTGAAGCACGAATCGAAAAAAGGCTGGGAAGGGGAATTTGAAATCGACGTGGATGACGAGGCGAATGAAATTGCTATAACTGACGCCTTCGTAAGTTACACCGGCTTCGGTTTTGGCAATTTCACCTTCGGCAAAATGAAAGAACCCTTCGGTCTGGAAAACTCCACCGGCTCCAAAAGCATCAACACCATCGAGCGCAGCATTGTCACTGAAGCCTTTAAACCCGGCCGCAATCCCGGCTTGCAGTTTTCCCGCGCGCGCGACAGCTACACGTTTTATTCCGGTGTATTCCGTGCAACGGAAGATGAGCAGGGGCTGGATAGCTACGCCTTTACTGGGCGCCTCGCGCTGCATCCAGTGAATACGGAGACCCGCTTAATTCACCTCGGCGCCAGCTTCTCGGAGCGCGATATGGGAGAAACCCGTTATAGGATCAACGAGCCACTGGAAGTCGATGCAGCAGCCAACATTATTGAAAGCCGCCGTATTGATACCGACAGCGTCACTCAATTCTCTCTCGAAGCTGCTGCGGTATTTGGTCCGTTTTCCATTCAGGGCGAGTGGATGGAGCAGGAAATCACGCCAATCGACGTCGATGGTGTAACACCCGAGAGCACCACCTATTCCGGCCATTATGTGCTGGCCAGTTATTTTCTGACCGGCGAGTCGCGCCCCTATAAAAAGGGCTCGTTCAGTGGTGTGAAACCGAATCGCGAATCCGGGGCCTGGGAAATAGTGGTGCGCAGCAGCACCATCGATCTCGACGATTTTGAAAATACCGTCAAAGCCGACACCATTACCGTGGGCGTTAACTACTACGCGACCGGGCGTGTGAGACTGATGCTGCATGCCGCGAAATCAGACGTGGAAAGTCCGATTTTTGAAGAGTCGGGCGACGCAGAATCTCTGACTTTTCGTGCGCAATATGCGTTTTAACGCGCCGGTGATATTTATTTTTTAACTGTATTCTTTCGTTTTTTTATCAAAATCAATGGAAATACAGAATTTATTTTGACTGTCCTCACAAGTTAACTTTTGTGATGCTCGTCATGAATTTTTTGCCCGTATATTAATACGGGCGAAATTTCGAGCGACGCGGCACATAAACAGCGTGAAGATGTTCATAAATAATATAATTAATACCGCTTTGTCCCCATCGATTGCTTAACGCAATCACCGCATCTCTCTCGTGTTCGCCCGCAGCGTCAGTACAGAAAAACAACTATCGCCACGATCCATAGGAGAATCTTCATCATGTCACTATTCAATTACCACGCTCTGGCAGCCGCCATCAGCCGTTATGGCTGTTTGGCTGTGCTCGCCGGAACTCTGGCAGCGTGTGGAGCGGTCGACGACCCTGATCCAACCACGTCTTCAAGCAGCTCATCATCCAGTTCCAGTAGTTCTACTTCCAGCAGTTCTTCGAGCTCTTCCAGCTCTTCCGGAGTTAGCAGCACATCATCCAGCTCATCGAGTTCATCATCCAGCTCGTCCAGCTCCAGCGGCGTTCCCCAGGGCGATAATCTGGCTATCAACGGTGATGTCGAAAGCGGGATCGCCAACTGGGCGTCCCGCGGCGCAACAGTTCAGCGCACCACCGACGAACAATATGAGGGCACTGCCAGCGTTGCGGTTACCGGTCGCACCGCCTCCTGGCAGGGCGCCACTTACAGCTTGCGGCTGACGCCCGGAAATTCCTACGACGTTTCCGTGTGGGTAAAACTCGCTGAGGATGCGCCCACCGCAACCGTGAAAATCACCGGCAAACTCGTGGATGACGCAGACGACACCACTTATAACGAGTACACCGAAATCGCCAGCGGCACCGTCACCTCCAGCGAATGGACGCAGCTGAGCGGCACCTATGTTCCGGCAGGACAATTCGAAGCTTTTATTTTCGAAACTCCTGATGAATTCGCAACCGTCAGTTTCTATCTCGACAATTTGGAAATTTACGGCGAAGTGGAACCCGTTGAACCAGGTCCCGACCCGGAACCCGGCGAAGGCTTGGCGAGCGCGGTGGATTTCCCGATTGGAGTGGCAGTGGCGCTCGACAATTCGCGCAATGCGAATCTGCTGACCAACACCGCGATCCAAACCATCGTGACCGCTAATTTCAGCCAAATCAGCGCAGAAAATAATATGAAGATGAGCTACTACAACGAGACCACTTTCGCCAACGCGGAAGCGGAGCAAATGATCAGCTGGGCGAATCAAAACAATATCGGCGTACACGGCCACGCATTGGTCTGGCACCCCGACTATCAATTGCCGAGTTGGGCACGCACGCCCGATGAGAATTTCCGTGAGCGTTTTGAAGCCCACGTTCGCGGCGTCGCGAGAAAACATCGCGGTCAATTAGACAGCTGGGATGTGGTTAACGAAGCCTTGAGCGACGGTAGCGAGCCTTATCGTGATTCCGTGTTTTACCGCCAGTACGAAGGCATCGACTACATCATTAATGCATTCCGCTGGGCGCGCGAAGAAGACCCGGATGTCGACCTGTACTACAACGACTACAACACTGAGGCAAATGGAGCGAAAACCGAAGCCCTGGTCACTCTGATCACCGAGCTGCTGAACAATGATGTACCGATTGACGGCGTAGGTTTCCAAATGCACGTATTGCCGGATTGGCCGTCCATTGCCGATATTCGCGCATCCTGGGCTGCGATTATGGAGCTGGACCCCGATCTCAAAATCAAGATCACCGAATTGGATGTGCGCACCAACAATGCCTATTCCGATCCGCCGCGCATCGAACAAAGCTGTGACAGCAGCTGCTTGCAACAACAGAAACAGCGCTATAAATCCATTGTTGCCGCGTATCTGACCGACGTGCCTCCCGCCCGCCGCGGTGGCATTACCGTTTGGGGCGTTGCCGACCATCACAGCTGGTATTCCGACTATCAAGAGAACGGCTTAGATATGGTTGATTGGCCTTTGCTGTGGAATAGCGACCTTCAAACCAAACCGGCGTATGACGGCGTTTGGGAAGCACTCCAAGGCCTCTGATCGCACTTGCTGAAATTCCCCAGGGCGCTCCGGCGCCCTTTTTTATTTCGAAAATAATCCTATGTAAGGATTTATCGGAATTCCCATAATTATCTGATCGAGTTTTTTAGCCGTTCAATTCGTTATTTTTTGCCAAATTTTTGCAGCAAAAATTTCTCTGAATATTCAATGCCAAATACCTTCGAAAGCCTCACAAATTAGATAGCCGCGCATTTTCGCACCACACCTGTACTGGCAAACTTTTCCTGCACGATCCCATTTCTATAACGACAGGAAAAATATTATGCGCACCCAACCCAATTTGCGCGGGGGCTGCGTTGCTCTGGCGCTAACCCTGATATTGACCGCCTGCGGTGGCGGCAACACTTCACCCAGCAGCAGCTCATCATCAAGTTCCTCCTCATCCAGTTCTTCAAGCTCGTCGTCATCTTCCAGCAGTTCGAGCAGTAGTTCCTCCAGCAGTAGCAGCTCATCCAGCAGCTCTTCTTCGGGCAGCCTGTCACAGTTCTGCCCGAGCGATTCACCCTGCAGAATTCTCCCGCTGGGGGACTCCATTACGGATGGACTGGGCGTGACCGGAGGCGGCGGCTATCGCATTGAATTGTTCAGGCTGGCGCTTGAGGCAGGAGTGGATATCACTTTTGTTGGCACTTTTTCGAATGGTCCCAACACGGTTGGCAATGTGCCATTTCCAAAAAATCACGAAGGTGTCAGCGGCGAGACCATTGCACAAATTCACAACCGTGTAAAAAGCCAAGCACTGCGCGATAACCCGAATATTGTGCTTCTACACGCCGGCACCAACGACATGTGGAACGGCCCGACCGGCGCTCCCGACCGCCTCGGCAGCTTGATTGACGATTTAACCACGCGCTTGCCAAATGCACTCATCGTGGTTGCCAACATTATCCCCTGGCCACAAATGGCGAACAACGTAAACCAATACAATTCGCAACTTGCGACTGTGGTTAATCAGCGTATTAATCAAGAAAAGAATGTGATATTCGTCGACCAGAACACCGGTTTCCCCAGCAACGAATTGGCAGATGGTATTCACCCAAATGCGCAAGGTTATGCGCGTATGGGGGCGAAGTGGTACAACGCGATTTATGAGTATTTGGTGGATATCAATTGAAGTAACACGAAACAGAAAAAAGC
>JBQGED010000465.1:0-3335 GCA_052039425.1 Sphingobacterium griseoflavum
CTCGCGTTGCACAGCACTTTGGTATCACCAAAGCACACCAGGACACTGCCTTCGGCGTGTTTGGTGTAGTGACGAGTGATGGTTATGGGGCGTAATTGATCGGCGGTGCGGCCGCTGGGACGTTGCATGATTCACCTTGGAGGGCTGGAAAATGAGCCGGGATTATAACGGCCGGGGTAGGAAATCCAATGTGTTAAGATCCGAGGCTTTTGTGATCAGAGGACAGTGCCATGCCGCGCAGTATGACCGGATTTGCCCGCTTGGAAGTGCAATACCCGTGGGGCCATTTGATCTGTGAGATTCGCACCGTCAATCACCGCTATCTGGAACCGGGGCTGCGTCTGTCCGATTCCCTGCGCAGTCTGGAACCCAGCCTGCGAGAAAGCCTGCGCAGCCAACTCGGTCGCGGCAAGGTGGATGTGGTCCTGGCGTTCAAGCCAGATGAGGCCAGCGGGTTGTCGACGGATTTCAATTATGAGTTGGCGCGCGACTTGGTACGGATGGTGGAGCAGGTCAATCAGTTGGCTGCGAATCCGGCCCCGATCAATGCTCTGGATATTCTGCGCTGGCCCGGTGTGTTGAAAGCACGGGAGCTGGATCAGGAATTACTCGAAAAAGAAGCGCTGGCTCTGTTTGAGCGGACCTTGCAGCAACTGCTCGCCAACCGCGCGCGGGAAGGGGCGGAGCTCGCCAATTTGATCGAGCAGCGCCTGCAGGCAATCTCAGAACAGGTGACGGAAGTGCGCGGGCGCGTACCGGAATTGGCGGCGCAGCAGCAGGAAAAACTGCGTGCGCGCCTGGAGGTGCTGAATGCGGAGGTTGACGAGGACCGGCTGGCGCAGGAGCTGGTTTACCTTGCGCAGAAGAGCGATGTGGCAGAGGAGTTGGACCGCCTCGCAGCCCATATCGCCGAGGTGCGCCGCACCCTCAGCCAAAAAGAACCCATTGGGAGGCGTTTGGACTTCCTTATGCAAGAGCTCAATCGCGAGGCCAATACTCTTTCTTCCAAGTCCACCGCCAGCAGTAATACCCAGGCCGCCGTGGATATGAAGGTATTCATCGAGCAAATGCGGGAACAGGTGCAGAACATCGAGTAACTGCGGAGCCGAGCTTTGCCGTTTGGCATTTCATAGGTTTGACAATTCACGTCCCTGGCGCTGTATGATGCCGCGGCACCTCTATATCTATATTTGTTGCAAGGTTAATTATGATTCGCTATTTGGCTCCTCTATTTTTTATGGGTTGTTTGACCGCCTGCGCCAACATGACACAGGTTTTGGACACGGGAGCCCAAATGTCTCAAACCATGGGTTACAGCCCCGCGCAGCTGAATAACGCTGTGAAAGATGTGCTGGAGTTGAGCGTCACTCGGGCGACGGATCAGTTGGCGCAATCCGGTGGCTATGGGCAGAGTAATTATTGGCGTCTTGGTATGCCCGAATCCGCGCGACCTGTGGTCGACACCTTGAAGCAATTGGGGCTCAGTGGCCCATTAAATCAAGTGGAAAGCCTTATGAACCGGGGCGCCGAACTGGCGGCTGCGGAAGCGAAAGGTGTTTTTCTAGAAGCGCTGAAAGGCATGGCGGTTTCTGACGCGATTGGAATCGTACGCGGAGGAAATACGGCAGCAACGGATTATTTTCGCTCCCTTACCGAGGCGCAGCTGCGCACGCGCTACCAAGGCATTATGGAAAAACAACTGCAACAGGTGGGATTTTACAAGCAGTATCAACAGATTTTGACAGCCTACAAAGCGCTTCCTATGACTAATAAACCGGACCTGGATCTGGAACAACATGCAGTAAATCAGGGATTGCAGGCGCTGTTTGGTCAAATTGCTGAAGAAGAACGGAAAATTCGCGCCAATCCTGTTGAACAGGGAACTGCGCTTATCGGAGCTATATTTGGTAAGCGGTAATCTTATTCAGGTGATCCCACCGTCTCCAGAGAAGGAGAATTGACCTAGGGATCGAGGTTTCAACAACAATAACGTATTGCTTTATGTCTCATTTTCCTGTGGATTTTTCCAGTGGTATCTGGGAGAGGCGAGGTTTTCTCGCCTACGTTGATCACTGGGTCGAGCATACCGGGGCGGCACCTGCTGTCAGTTTTTCCCAAACGACTCTGCCTTATCACGCGCTTGCTGGTAATACACAGGTGATTGCCGCCGCGCTAGAAAGCCGGGGTATAGGCGCCGGAGCCAAAGTCGGCGTCGCCGTGTCGCGCTCAGAAATGCTGGTGCCGCTGCTGTTGGCAATCTGGTCATTGCGCGCCGCCTATGTGCCGGTCGATCCCACTTATCCTGTCCACCGGCAGGTATACATTCTGGAAAACGCGGAAGCTGATGTGCTGGTGGTGGACGAGCCGCGGGATGATCTGGCTTTTGCCGGCACCATGGTGACTCTGCAGGAGCTCTGCGCAGCGCCAGTGCCGGAAGTGGTCAGCCCTCTTGCAGCGCAAACCTATGACCCGGCCGATATGGCCTACATGATTTACACCTCTGGCTCTACCGGCAACCCAAAAGGCGTGGCGATTACCCAGGGAAACCTTATTAACTTTCTCCTGGCGATGGCGGAAGAGCCGGGTCTGTGCTCCGATGATGTCCTCCTCGCGATCACTACCATTTCGTTTGATATTCACATCCTCGAACTGTTTTTACCTCTTCTGGTAGGCGCCCACATCATTCTGGCTTCGAAGCAGGAGGCGGTGACGCCGGAAGTGCTGCAACACATGGTAAATGAGCGTGGCATCACTGTATTGCAGGCTACTCCCGCCACTTGGCGTATGGTCCTGGGTCACGGCTGGCGCCCACGCCGCCCGCTCAAGAAAATTCTGGTCGGAGGAGAGGCGCTCCCCATAGACCTGCGACCGCTGATGCATGCGGTGTCAACCGAACTGTGGAATATGTACGGTCCAACCGAGACCACAGTCTGGTCTACCTGTCAGTTGATTCGGGAAGGCGACAGCAAAATCTATATCGGTCGGCCAATTCGCAATACCACTGTTCACATCGTCGATGACAAACTGGAACCGGTTGCCGATGGCATTGCTGGCGAACTGCTGATCGGCGGGGCGGGCGTCGCCATGGGCTACTATCGCAACCACGAGTTGACCGCGGAAAAATTTATCGTGAAGCCGCGTTTGGAAGCTGGACGCGTCTACCGCACGGGAGATGCGGTGGTTCGCCGCGACGGCGGAGTTTTGGAATACGTCAATCGCATCGACAACCAGATCAAGATCCGGGGTTTCCGTATAGAGCCGTCGGAAATCGAGTATGTGCTTGCCCAACATCCTCAAATTAAGCAGGCGGCCGTTGTCGCGGCGGATTTTAAGGA
>JBQGED010000466.1:0-12262 GCA_052039425.1 Sphingobacterium griseoflavum
CTGTTCCAGTCGGTGATCGACTGGTTTCAGCGCCGCCACGGTTGGAGCATCGAGCGCGACTGGATTCTGATGATGCCGGGAGTGGTGCCGTCCCTGCACGCCTGTTGCCTGGCACTGGTGGAGCAGGGCGATGGCGTCATCATCCAGCCGCCGGTGTACTTCCCGTTCTTTTCCACCGTTACCCACACCAGCCGGCGCCTGCTGCTCAACCCATTGATCACTGGTCCAGACGGTTACTCCATCAATTTCGACGAACTGGACGCGCAGGCGGCGCAGGCAAAAATGCTGCTGCTGTGCACTCCGCACAACCCGGTGGGCCGGGTGTGGCGGCGGGAGGAGTTGCGGCAGATTCTGGAGATCGCCCGGCGCCACGATTTGATTCTTCTATCCGACGATATTCACGCGGACATAGTGCTGCCCGGACACCGGCACACCATGTTAGGTACCTTCGAGGATGAATTTGGCGATTATGTGCGCCGCAACCTGGTCACCGCCGTGGCGCCGAGCAAGACCTTCAATATCCCGGGGCTTGGCCTCTCCAGCCTGATCGTGCCGGACCCGGTGAAGCGGAAGAAGATCCTCAAGGTCATGGATCTGTTGCACGTCAGCAACAACAACCCCTTCAGCATCACCGCGTTCGAGGCGGCCTATAACGGTGGCGATGCGTGGCTGGACGCATTGCTGCTCTACCTCGATGGCAACCGCAAAACCGCGCTGGAATTTCTTGCCCAGCGCCTGCCGCAGATCCGCGCCACTAATCCCGAAGGCACCTATCTGCTCTGGCTCGACTGCCGCGCTCTCGCCATGGGCGACGCGGAGCTACGCAACTTCTTCGTGCGCGATTGTGGGTTGGGATTGAGTCCGGGAATCGTGTTTGGCGAGCCCGGCAGCGGTTTTATGCGCATGAATCTCGGCGCCCCGCGGGCAGTGGTGGCACAGGCTCTCACAGCGATCGAACAGGCTATTGCCCGCCGCTGACCTCGTGGCGCGGGAGCCACAAACTGCAGCAGGTGCCGCGCCCAGGGCGGCTGCGAATGGTGAAGATATAACCTGCCTCGCGGCAGAGCGCCTGCACGATATGAATGCCCAGGCCGAAGCCTTCATGGGGGGTGCCGGAGTCCGCAAAAGGTTGGTTGAGCTGGCGTAGGCGCGCTTCGGATATCCCCGGTCCCTGATCCCACACCTGAATCAAATAGCCGCCATTGCGCCGCCGTCCCGCGAGCAGCACTTGTCCACGCCCGGCGTGGCGCAGGGCGTTGTGCAGCAGATTGTCGAGAATGCGGCGCACCAGCAGGCGCAGGCAGGTAACCTCCACATCCACCGCGCGCATCCGCAACACCATGCCCTTGGCGGTGAACGCCTGTCGGTGAGTCGCGGCGATTTCGCCCAGCAGTGACTCGCCGCTCAGGGTCTCCTGCAGTTGCCGGTAGGTGGTGCGATTGAGCTGCAGACGGTTGCGCAACATGGCGTCGGCATGGCCGAGGGTATCAGTGAGCTGGCGGATGATCGGGTCGTCCGCGTCCCTGGTCGCCAGTTGCAGGCGCATGGCCGCCAGCAGTTGCAACAGATCGTGGGACGCGGTGGCGGATTGCAGCACCGTCGCCTTCGACTGATGGCGCAATTCTTCCGCCGCCTGTTCGCTGGCTGCGAGTATGTGCATATCGCGCTCGCGTTCGATCACCTGCTGATCCAGCATGCGGCGGACATGGCGCTGCTGCAGCAAGATGGCGGCGGATAGGCAAAGAACGTCGAGGAATTGTCCGCCGGTGGTGAGGGCGAAGGCGCGGAAGCCGAAGTCGATGCCCAGACACACCAGCAGCAACAGATAGGCGAGGCCGCAATGCAGAAAGGAACCCAGGAGGAGCAGTACCGAGCCCGGTTCGAGTCGGCGCACCGCCTGCAAAGCGCTGAATACGGACAGCGGCAGGCCCAACACGACCATTAACGTAAGCGCCACCTCTGTGGACCAGAAAAGGCCAGTCAGTGCCAATATTGCAATGGCGATGCTGCAGCCGATCAGACCGCGATAGAGCAGGGGATTGTATTGGCGGAAGGGGAAAATATTGGCGATGAACAAAAAATAAAACACGTAAATAAACGCCGCGGCCAGGGCGGTGATATGAAGATTCACCGCCACTTGCGTTGGGAAGAACAGCCGCCAGCCGTAGCCGAAGATCTGCACCATAAACAGCAGAATGCAGAATATGAACAGACAGTAGAACCCGAGCGCCGCACTGGGGCGCAGAAAGAACTGCACCACGAAAAACATCAACAGCACCAGGCCCAGGCCCAGGCTTACACCATTGAGTAAGGTGAATACGTAACTGCGTTCGAGAAAGGTTTGCGCATCCACCACATGCAGCGACAGAGGGAAGTTCGCCAGACTGCGGTATTGCACGTAGAGTGTGCCGCTTTCACCGGCGGCGAGCTGCAAGGGTATGCTGACGTTGGTGTGGCGCGCGTAGTGGGTGGCGGTTACCCCTTCACCTGGGCCGACCATATCCACCGAATCCGGCTCGCGCACCCAGTAGGCGTGCAGCAGCGGCGGATTGGCCACACCAGTGGACACCACCCGCTCGATTTCCTGAGCCGAGGGGTTTTCCAGATGGATGCGATACCAGTGGGTATGCACCCGCGCGCGCCAGGGTTTGTCCGCCATAGGCACGAACCACTGCGGATTTTGCCGCAGGGAGTCGAGCGTCTGCTTGCCGTTGGGGTCAGCGTAATAGTCGACCTGCGGCCGTATGTGTTCTGCCTGCCCCAGCGCCGTTCCAGCAAAACCAGGCAGCAACATAATTAACAATACAACTTGAATGACGATCGCTCTTTTCAAGAAGATACGGTCCTTGATGTCAGGTGCGGCAAATGGAGCTGAAGATGAACTTAGCCATAGTGGACGATCACGATATTTTTCGCCAATCCCTCGCTTTGCTGCTCTCCCAAAAGGGCGGGCATAACGTGGTGGGGACTTTCTCTTCGGCAAATGCCCTGCTGAGTTGGGATGGCCAAATTCCGGACGTGATTCTGCTCGATTACCACATGCCGGAAAATAACGCCCTGCAGCTGCTGGCGCAGTTGCAAGAGCAATGGCCGAAGGTGCCGGTGGTGTTTCTCACCGGCACCGGCTCCGCTGCGGTACTGCGCCAAGTCGTCTCCAGCAGCGCCGCCGGTGTGCTGCACAAACGTGACAGCGCCGAAACGATTCTCGATCTGCTCAAGCATGTGGGTGCAGGGCGAAGAGTGGTGTCGCCGGAAATCCGCGCGCAACTCGACGATGTCGACTGCGGTTTTACCGGACGAGAGCTGGAAGTGCTCAGCTGCCTGATGCAGGGGCGCAGTGCGGAGGAAATTGCTGAAAGCCTGCACATCTCGCGCCGCACCGTGGAAAAACATAAAGAAAACATGATGCGCAAGGCGGAACTGCACAATCTGGCGCAACTGATCGAGCTCGGTCACCGCCTGGAGTTACAGTAGCTCGGGCCCTCGGACAGTCCTCTAAAACACTCCCAACAATGCTTTACTCTTCACCAGCTCGTGCATTTGCGGGCTCACCTGCTTGGCTAGGTCAAGGGCGGAAAAGCCCAAGCGGTTTTTTCGCGTGACACTGGCGTTGGCGTTCAACAGGTGGCGGACCACCTCCGGCGAGTTGGCGGATACCGCGATCATCAGTGCCGTGTCGCCGCGCTGATTACGCAGTTCCACCTGCGCCTTGTTCTGCAGCAGCCAGGCGGTCAGCAGCGGGTCTTTGTTGGCAGCGGCAATCATTAACGCGGTATTGCCGCTCGCGGCTTGGTGATTGATATCACTGTGAGGTAAGAGCAGACGGGCGCATTCCAGACAGCTCTTATCCACTGCTATTTGAAAAGGTGTTCGACCGACGCTGTCAGCGTGGCGGGCGGGCACGCCGCTCTGCAGCAGGCGCGGAATCAGCGCACTGTTGCCGTCGGAGGCGGCAAACCAGAGGGCATTGCGTTGCTGTTCATCCACGGCCGCCGCAGAGCTGGCAAATGGCAGCAGCTTGTCGAGCACGCGCTGAGCGTGATGTTGTGTAGCGAGCAGTATGTAGCGATCCACAGGCGCCCGGGCCACGGTCAGCTGCGCCTTGATGGCGGCGGTGTTGCCGGAATTGCCCATCAAATTTGCCAGCAGCTGATCGGCAATCTCATAACGGTCTTCCTCCAGCGCCGTGATCAGCGCGTCGCGCCCGCTGTCATCGACGATGCCGGCGTTGGCACCCGCCCCCAGCAGCGTTTTCACCATATTTTCCTGATCGGTCTGCACCGCCACATGCAAAGCAGTGACGCCGCGATAGGCGACCTGATTGATGTCGGCATTGTGTTTGAGCAGCGTCGTTACCATCTCCGGCTTTTGATGTTTGATGGCAAGGATGAGGAGAGTAGAGCCGTCCTGCAGCACGGTGGAAACCGCTTTGGGGTCGCTGCGCAACAGCTGCTCCAGTAACGGGCGATTGTTGTTGACCACCGCTTTCGCCACTGGCGGCAAGGTGCCGTCATCCAGCTGTTGCGCCACCACACGCACATCCTGGTCTTTGCGCCCGGCGCGCCAGTTGTTGCCGTGTCTGGCACCGAGTTTTTCCAGGGCCACAGCGGTCTGTTTGGCGTCTTGATACTCGGCCAAGTCCAGCGGTGTCCAGCCCTCTTTATTGCTGTGGTTGATGCTGACTCCGAGTTGGGTCAGCGAAGAGACGAGATCATATTGCTGCAGGCGAATGGCGTAATGCAGCAGATTGTCACCGTTGGCGAGAATCTGATCCTTATCTGCGCCGGCCTGCAGAAGTTTGCGCACTAATTCCGGATGGCGGCGTTCCAGCGCGGTCTGTACTGCGGTCAGGCCGAAGTTGTCGCGGTGGCGAAGATCCACGCCTTTGCTGAGCAGCCAATCCACGGCCTTTTTATCGCCGGAGGTGGCGGCATAGAACAGCGCCGTGCGGCCGGCGCTGTCGGTCATATTGATGTTGTTGTGTTGTTGCAATAGACGGTTGAGCAAATCGATCTGGCCGGCGCGGGCGGCGCCGAACCATTGCGCTTCCACTGGAGCGTCCTGGTTGACTTTGACTTCGGGCAGGCCGCGTTCAATCAGACTTTGTGCGGGGGCGTATCCTTGTGCCGCGGCCGCGCGCAGCAATTCGTTAGCGCGTTCCGGGGCGTCTTTTTGCAGCTGTTGTGAGAGCGTGAATTGGGCACCGGGATGGTTCTGTTCTGCGGCCTGCTCAAGCCAGCGCCGCGCTAATGCCTCGTCCTTCTTCACGCCACGGCCGAGCAGATACAGATTGCCGAGCTGATATTGAGCTTCGCTGTTGCCGGTTTCAGCGCTGCTGCGGTAGAGCTCGGCTGCCTGAGCAAACTGCTGTAACCGAATCGCTTTGCGCGCTTCGTTGAGGTCGTCGGCCCACAGCAGTGGGCTCAAGCCAGCGCTGAAGGTGAGAAGGGCGGAACCTGCCAGATGGATCCAGAGCTTACGCGGTGCCAAATTTTGCCTCCACTTGAATACCTGCATTGGTGAGCGCGGGTGAGCAAAGTGCCGCGCAACTCACCACATGATCGTTTGCCGTCTGCAAGCTTGTCCAACGCCGTGCAGAAGATCGAATCTTTATATTTCAAATTACTGATGAGGGATCCTATCCCTTTGATATGTTGCCCAAAACCCCTTGGCGGACCCTGCATGTCTCACGGAGCTGCAAATGACGCCGTGCTGCCCTGGGCGGTTCGGCGGGTTATGGTCAAAATGTTACGATTTTATGGCCAATTTTTTTAGCGAACTCACTGAGCGAAGCGGTATGTTGATCAGCCTTATAGAGCGGGATTAGCAAGCCTTCGACGCTTCCGGAGGATCTACCGCTGCGTAAGTGTAATGACCCTGCTTGCCATTCACCACAAAGAATACCCCTTGAAGGAACAGTGAGTGCGATGTAGCGCTCACTTTGAAAATTCAGCGTCGCCTATAATCCCGATCCTTTTTTTCGGCATTTGGTGAATCGTTGAGAATAGGTTCAGCCTGAAAAGTATAAGCAGAGAGCCTAAAAAGTATAATAAACACCAAAAATTTAAAGAGCGGCGCTCCGGGGCCGAGCAGTTTGGCTATCCTCAACATACATATATAAGAGGAACGACCCCTCTGTCAGTTCTTCGAGCGCGGATAGAATGCTTGTCACAGCAGCCGCTTGCGGATACATCCCTCTTATGGTGGTTTTGATTTTAAGGGTTGGCACGAAAATTAACATATTAAAATCATTGCCGCCCAACATCTGTTTGACTACATTCGGACGGAGTTAAACCCGGGCCTGATGATCATTACCGCGATCTTGTGATCGTTTTATGTATTGACGGATAAGCTGATGAAATTTTTCCGCTGGATGTTATTGCTAAGTTTCTTCCTCAGTGGCGGCGCCTGGGCACAGGAAATGTCCATCAAGCAGCGGGCTCTGATGCCGGGGGAAGTGATCGCCGGTCACGCCAAGTTCGAAGCCCAGTGTGAACAATGCCACTCCTCTTTCGACAAAGCGGCCATGCCCAATCTGTGCCTGGATTGTCACGACGAGATCCGCAATGACCGCAACAGCAAAACCGGCTTTCACGGCCAATCGCCGCTGGCGAGTGTCAAACCCTGCAATACCTGTCACACCGATCACCTCGGCCGCGATGCAGACATAGTGGGCATTGCCATAGATGCATTCAGCCATGAATGGACGCGCTTCCCCTTGGAGGGTCGACACACCACCCTGGCGTGCACCAATTGTCACGAGCAAGGCAAAAAATTCCGCGATGCGGAACCGCAATGCGCGAGCTGTCACGAGAAGGATGACTTCCACAAGGGCGCACTGGGCACCCAATGCGAAACCTGCCATACGCCGCAAGGCTGGCAGAAACGCCAGGAGTTCGACCATTCCATTACCGGCTTCAATCTTCGAGGAAAACACACGCAGGTAGCATGCAGCAGCTGTCACGCCGGCCAGCGCTATCAGTTTGAGGAAACCACCTGTGCCAGCTGCCACAAGGCTGCCGATGTCCATGCCGGAAAAAACGGCAAGCAATGTGATACCTGCCATTCGGTAGACGGCTGGGAAAAGCGCGTTTTCAATCACAACACTACGGATTTTCCACTGCGCCACCATCACGCGGAACTGCCCTGTCGCGCCTGTCATACCAACGGCGTAGTCGAGAAAAATATCCCCACCTCCTGCCACAGCTGTCATGCCAACAGCGACATCCATTTGGGGCGCAACGGCCAGAAGTGTGAGACTTGCCATACCACGGCCGGCTGGAAGCAGGCGAAGTTTGATCACGCTACAGAGACCGGTTTCCCGCTCACGGGTCATCACCAAACACTGGCATGTACCAATTGCCATGTCGGCGCCTTGCAGGATGATTTGCCACGCGATTGCGCCTCTTGTCACGCTGCGGATGACGTTCACAAGAATCCAGACATGCAAATGTGCGCCACCTGTCACGTCACCGACGGCTGGAAAAGGGTCAATCAGTTCGACCACCACTTCACCAGTTTCCCGCTGGTGGGATTGCATAACACCGTGCCTTGCCAGAGCTGCCATATCGGCAACCAGTTCGCCGGCACCAGCACCAACTGTGTGAGCTGCCATAAGCAGGACGATCACCATAAGGGCGCTCTGGGCAACAATTGCCACACCTGCCATTCGCCGAATGGCTGGAACCTGTGGCAATTCGATCACGAAGAATTTACCGGCTATCCCCTGTTGGGATCACACCAGGGCCTTGCCTGTGATGCCTGTCATGCTCCGGGAACCGATCCGCACAAGACCTCGGCTGTCTGTGGTACATGTCATGAGCGGCAGGATATTCATAATGGCGGTTTCGGCAAAAACTGCGGCCGCTGCCATAGCCAGAACAAGTTTTTCCAGTTGATATTGCAGGACTAGACCAATGATGAGAGCAGTGCAGTGGTGTTGGCGGGTTCTTGGTCTGGCGATGCTTCTGGGCTATGCCGGAGCGGCGTTGCCTCAGGACAAGCCTTTCGATCACGCCAGAACCGGCTTTGAGCTCACCGGCGGTCACAATTTCGTTCCCTGCGAAAGTTGTCACGTCAACGGTCAGTTCGCTGGAACGCCGACAGAATGCGCAGCCTGCCATAGCATCAACGGCCGCTTCAACGCCACCCCTAAACCGGTTAATCACATCTTTACCAGCGAGCGTTGCGATGCCTGCCATAGCACCGTTGCTTGGCAAGCAGTGCCAGTCGTCGATCACCACGAGGTCTTCGGCCGCTGCGAAAATTGCCACAACAACATCACCGTACCGGGCAAACCGGCCAGCCATATTCCCGTGCACGATCAGTGCGCGGATTGCCACTCCGACCTCAGCTGGCAGCCTACGCGTTTCAATCATGACAAGGTGGGCGACAACTGTGTCTCCTGCCATAACGGTATCAGCGCCACTGGCAAGCCGTTGAACCATATTCCCGCCAGTGAGCAGTGCGGCGCCTGCCATAGCAATATCGCGTTTCTGCCGGTGAATGTGGATCACGCAGAAGTGCAAGGCACGTGCGCAAGTTGCCACAATGGGCAATTGGCAACTGGTCGACCGCAAGACCATATCTTGGTGCAGCCACAGTGTGATGCATGCCATAACACTATAAATTTTGCGCCTCCAGATAGGGTTGATCACGCTGTTGTTTTAGGCACGTGCGCAAGTTGCCACGACGGGCAGTCGGCAATCGGGCGCCCTCAAGACCATATCTTGGTGCAGCCCGAGTGCGACGCCTGCCATAGGAATACGGTGTCCTTTGAGCCGGTTCCTGCGGCGAACGTGGACCACAGGTACGTGATTGGCGAGTGTTTCAGCTGCCACAACAATCAGGTTGCTCCCGGTCAGCCAGCCACCCATATTCCGGTGCGGGCGATGCTGTGTGACCGCTGCCATACCACCGATGCCTGGAGTCCGCCTTGGACGATAGACCCGGAATTGCTTGCGTTTTAGTGTCTTGTGGATTTGTTAATGAACAATAAACACCTGCAATTTATGCGCACTCTGATCGCCGCGGTCAGCATGATGTGTCTGACGTTTTCGGCTTTTGCTGCTGACGGTGAAAATGTCGCGGCGCCGGAAAAAACATCGGTGATGACCCTTTACGGCGATTACAGCAATGCCGGTTTTGCCGTGGAGTGGCCGGTGAGCGCCGGCGGCGTCAACGCAGTGCGCAGCCGCCTTGGGCGCTATGCGTACCTCGGTTTTTATACCTCACCGCAACAGCTGCAAAACAAGCCCTTGCCGCTGGTTACCATGGGTTTTTTCCGCAGCCGCGCAGAGGCGGAAAAATTCATTATCGATAACGCATCCGCCTTTGCGGGACTGCGCGTGGTCGGTGTGACGCGCGAGCAGCATCGCCAGCTTTTTTCCGGGGCTGAGCAAAAATCCCTTTATTGGTTGAGTCCCGCCAGCGAGGATCGCCACGCTGGTGTGCAAACAATTCTGGCGGAAGCAAAAACGCTTTTCATGAAGCAACAATATCAGCAGGCACTGAATTATTACGCCGTGCTGTCGCTGACGTCGGATGCGGAAATTTCAGCGTGGGGACAGGAGCTGATGGGGTTGACCTATGAGCGTCTCGGGCAGACGGAATTGGCGCTGCAATCCTACCGCACGCTTTTGGCAAACCGGCCTGAAGGCAGCTGGGTCAATCGGGTGAATCAACGTTTGCGCGCGTTGGAAACGGCGGCGGATGACGGCCAGGATGCGTTGCGCAAATCCAAATATGCGGCGGAAACAAACCCGCGCTTTTACTGGCGCGGCATGCTCGGCCAGTCCTACAACTATATGGAGCGCAGCGGCAAATACATTGCTGATGAAGATGTTTTCGCCGTGCTCGCCACCAACTTCGATTTCACCGCGGGTTACCGCCATCCAGAACACCATATCGAAGTTCGCCTCAACGGCTATGACCAAGCCGATCTGCTCGACCATGTGGACGACGACAAAACGGCGATCAAACGGTTTTATCTCGACTATACCCACGTGGATACCGGACTGAATCTGGTGGGCGGCAGGCAGAGAGATTACGACAGCGGGATGTACAACTATTTTGATGGACTGAGCGTGAAATATCCGCTGACGCAGCGCTGGAAGGTCGGTTTCAATGCCGGTGTGCCGGTGCAGCTTTCTGATTTTTACGATTATATGGACCGCGAATTCTACAGCTTGCAGACAAGTTTTGATTTGAATGCGAATTGGAGTTTCGCGGGTTATGTCACTCAGCAAACGGTATACGGGGAAACCGATCGCGCTGCCTACGGTGGCCGCGCGCAGTACGCCTCGCAGAAGTTTTCCAGCTATTTGAATCTCGATTATGACTATGAGTTTGCCGAGCTGAATGTTCTGCGCTGGCAGGGCTCATATCAATTTAACGCCAGCAATCGCATCTCGGCACATTACGGTCGGCAGCGTTCACCATTTTTGACTGCCACCAATATTCTTATCGGTCAGCCCTATCTGAATCTCGAGCAGCATCTGCGCAACCAGTTCAATCGCGACTATCTGCTTTACTACGCGCTGCAACGCACCTCGTTGTTTGAATATGGCTCGGTGAATTACCAATGGCAGGTGGATTCTTCGTTGCAAATCATGGTTGATCTGTACCAGTCGGTGAGTTCGGAAATGCCGATTTTCAGCATAACCAGTGCGGAAGACTGGCAAGCTGAAGTGGAATCCAAAGATGCGGAATACCGCTATTCTTCTGCGGGCTTACAGGCAATCGTGGATGATTTCTTTGGCATCGGCGACTCCGCCACCCTCGGTGTGCGCACCGCCGATACCACACAGGCCGCCTCGAGCATGATTCATTTCAGTGAGCGTTTCCGCTTGTTCAACAATCGCGTTTATCTGACACCGAGAATCCATTTCAAATACGACGAGAGAAAATCTGACGACTCCGCGCAAACTAACGTGCGTGGCAGTTTGGCGTTGAGCTATCGCCCCTGGCGCAATACCGAACTGCGTCTGGAAGCAGGGAATGAAGCCATACGCGACGTGGATACCAAAAACAGCGTGGATTATTCCTATCTCTTTGTCGGCTACCAAGTGCGTTTCTAGATCTGCGAACGCGGAAGGATGGGGGGAATGAATGGAGGCAAATGGGTGGGGTAAGGAAGCCGCCACCCACGAAGGTGGCGGCATTCACAAATTACACTTCGCTATCGAACAAGCTGCTTGGCGTAGCTGGAATTTCGGCAGGGGCTTCTTCGGAAACGTGTGTCACAGGTGCCGGTGGAGGTGTTTCAACTGGCGCTTCCTCAGCTGAGGTTATCGGTGGTTCCTGCGGCGCTACGACCGGTGCCGCTTTGCTTTTCGGCTTTTTCTCTGCGGCTGGTTTCACCTTCTTCTCTTTCTTTTCTTTAACTTTTTTGGGTTCCTGTTTTACTTCGGGCTGAGCGGCTTCGACCGGAGCGGCACCTTTTTTCGGACGGCCGCGCTTTTTCGGAGCAGTGGTGTCAGCTGCGGGAGCGGCAACTTTAGCGGCTTTAGCCCTGGCGGGTTTGATCTTGGCGGGTTTGCGACCGGGCTTCTTTTTTTCCGCTTTTGCGGGTTTCTCTTTTTTTGCCGGCTTCTCTTTCTTGGTGCTTACTGGAGCTGCAACTGCGCTCTTCGGCTTGCGACCGCGTTTTTTAGTGCTGGCACTTTTTGCAGTGGTCTTCGCCGGTTTGGCTGCGGCATCTGCTTTGGATCCGTCTTTGGCAGTAGCCAAATCCGCTTTGGCTGCTGCCACGGAATCTTTCAATTGAGCGGCCGCGGCTTTCAGTTTTGCCAGCTCGGCTTGCGCGGCTTTAACACGGCCTTGAGTTGCGGCCGACTTTTTCTTCTTGTTTGCGGCTGTGGCGACTGCCAGCTTTTCCTTGGCTTTAGCGAGGGCGGTTTTATTTTTTGCCGTACCACTTTGCGCAGCTTTCAGCGCTTTTTCCGCAGCGCCGACTTTTTTCGCACGGGCTTTCGCCAATTGTTCCTGTAACTTTGCTATCTGTTTTTCGAGATCAAGAACGGGATCTACCTTCTTTTTTTTCTGCGCAGCCATAGGGGATACCTGTGTGATGTTTAACGAGAGGGATTTTGGGTCTACGCATAAAATAATAGCGTGGTTCAAATAAAAAATGTACGGTTTTTGCTCGATATGCAAGCTCAGCATAAAAAATTCATGGAAAAATTTTCCATACAGAGCTGGTGTGTCAGAGATCGACTGCCCATCGCTAAAACAGGTGTATCGATCGTATATTTTCGAAGGA
>JBQGED010000467.1:0-16877 GCA_052039425.1 Sphingobacterium griseoflavum
CGGCGCAGCAGGATAAAAAAGGTTGAACATGTTTGACTCCTTGACTGGCTGGCACTGGCTGGCCCTCGGCATAGGTCTGCTGTTGTTGGAGATCCTGGGCGTTAATGGCATTTTTATTGGCGCCGCTTGCGGCGCCATAGCCTTGGCGTTGGTGCTCGCCCTAGTGGAACTCACCTGGCAGTGGCAATTGGTGTTATTTGGAATTTTCGCGGTTATCGGCACCGGTATTTTCTGGCGATTTTTCCGGGTCAAACCAGCAGACAATGCCACCAGCAAACTTAATAACCGCCGCGCGCAGCTTATCGGTATGCGGGCCTCGCTGCTGCAGGGAGTGCAGAATGGCCGCGGCAAAGTCCAGATCCAGGATGCTTTATGGACGGTGAGCTGCCCAGAAGATTTGCCGCCGGGCACGCTGGTGGAAGTCGTGGGATATGACGACGACACTCTGCATGTAAAAAAAATCTGATTGGCGGATTTATGCGCCAGCTCCCATACTTGCTCATAGACCTATCCATGGGGGCTACCTTTCATGCCCATTAACGCATTGGTGCTCTCTGGAGGCGGCGCCCGCGCTGCCTACCAGGCGGGTGTATTACAGGCGCTGGCGGACATTCTGCCGAATTTACATAATCCGTTCCCTATCATTTGTGGCACTTCCGCCGGTGCCATCAACGCCGTGGCCATGGCCGCGCACCGGGGCGGTTTTCGTAAGGCTGCTCTCGACCTGGCGCAAACCTGGCGCTACCTCGAAGTCGATCACGTGTTCAAGTCAGGCTGGGCGGACCTCTTGTGCGGGCTTGCGAAGGTGGGGGCTTCAATCTTTAACGATGGCGTCGGGCGAGATCGACCGCTGGCCTTATTGGATAACAGCCCGCTGCGGCAGCTCCTCACCCAGGTGCTTCCTTTTGACAATATCAATCTGCGTATCGAGTCGGGTGAGCTGCGCGCCATCAGCGTCACTGCGATGAGCTATAGCTCCGGTGAATCGGTGGCGTTTTATCAGGGCTCGCCCGACCTCCATCCTTGGCGCCGCGCCCGCCGTTTGGGGCGCCCCACCCAGCTGACCGTGGACCATCTGCTTGCTTCGTCCGCAATTCCCACCATTTTTCCTGCGGTTTATCTTGACCGTGAATATTTCGGTGACGGCGCTATGCGTCAGGTGGCGCCGATCAGTCCGGCGTTGCATCTGGGGGCCGACCGTTTGTTTGTGATAGGTGTCAGCGCCAACCGCAGCCCCACCCACTGGGGCAAATCGAAAGCGCTGCCGCGTCACTCGCCGTCCATGGCGCAGATCATCGGCCAGATGTTCAATAGCGCGTTCATTGATGCCTTGGAGGGCGACCTCGAGCACGTAGAGCGCGTCAACGCCCTCTTGGCTCTTATCGACAAAAATCGCTGCGAGCAGACCGGCCACCTGCGTGCGGTGGAAACCCTGGTGATCTCGCCATCCAAGCCGCTGGATAAAATTGCCGGGCGCCGGGTGCGCGATCTCCCGCCAGGGTTGCGCTTTTTCCTGCGGCGTACTGGCGCCACGGCGAGCGGCGGCGGCTCGGCGGTAGCGAGTTATCTGCTATTTTCCCAGGGGTATTGCAATGAATTGATGGAGCTTGGTTATCAGGATGCCATGTGGGAGCGCGGCGCCATCGAACGTTTTTTCAGCGAGCCCAGCGCCAGTTAACCGACCTGGACTATCGCTTGAACAGAGGGCGAGCCGTGTAACGGCTGCTCCGCTTAACCTGCGATCTTTTGCCACCGGCGTAACACGCCAATTTTTCCTCATGCCTTTTAAAAAAAATTCCAAGTAAAATGGCTCGCCCGTGCAGCGCCGCTAACAGGACGCGCGGTTGGATCGACAATATATCTTGGGGGTAGGCGTGAAATTCATAAAAGTGGGATTGGCAATCCTGATTGTGGTAATGGTGGCGTTTATTGGTGGCGGCTATCTATTGCCCAAGCAGGTGGCAGTTGAGCGTTCGGCGTTGATCGAAAGTGACCCGGCGACGATTTTTGAATACGTAAACAACTTAAAAAAATTCCATAGCTGGTCGCCATGGGCGGATATGGATCCAAACATGCAATTGGAATTTTCCGGTCCCGAGCGCGGCGTCGGCGCGAGCATGGGCTGGTCGAGCGACGTTCCCCAAGTTGGTAACGGCGTGCAGACCATAGTCGTTTCCGAGCAGGATAAGCGCGTTGTAACTAGTCTGGAGTTTGATGGACAGACCGGTGGCGAAGCGGAATTTGACTTGTTGCCGGAAGGACGCGAAACAAAAGTGACCTGGCGCTTCCGCGCGGATTTCGGCGGCAATCCGATCGCGCGTTATTTTGGTCTTGTGCTGGACGACATGCTGGGCGACCACTATACAAAGGGCTTGGAAAAGCTCGAGCACATGGTGGAGAGCTTGCCCAATATCGTTACCGAGGAAATTACCTATAACGTCGGCGATACCCGTCTGTCTGGCTATCTAGCCTATCCCCGCAATGCCACCAATGTGCCTGGCATTTTGATCGTGCATGAGTGGTGGGGCAACAACCAATATCCCCGCAGGCGTGCCGATATGCTGGCGGAGCTAGGTTATGCCGCCTTTGCCCTTGATATGTACGGCGATGGCAAAGTCACCGATCATCCCAAAGAAGCTACCGCGTTTATGATGGAAGTCGTGAACAACGCGGAGGTGGCTCGCGCACGTTTTGAAAAAGCGCTCGATTTATTAAAGAGCAGTCCCGTAGTGGATGGTGAAAAAATCGCCGCAATTGGTTACTGCTTTGGCGGTGCAGTCGTGCTCAGCATGGGGCGTTTAGGACTGGATCTTGACGGTGTGGTGAGTTATCACGGCTCGCTCGGAGGGCTGGCGCCGATCAATCAGGACCAAGTGAAAGCCCGGTTTATGGTGTTTAACGGCGCGGCAGATCCATTCGTTCCTGAAGAGGCAAAACAAGCATTTAAAACGGAAATGGATGCGGCGAATTTGCAATACGAATTCATTGATTATCCAGGTGCCCTGCACACGTTCACTAATCCGGAAGCGGATGAAAAAGGCGAAGCCTACGGCCTCCCACTGAAATACGATCCGGCGGCTGATCAGGATTCCTGGCAAAAAACCCAGGAGTTTTTCCGCGCTATTTTCTGATCCCACTCGCGGCGGTAACTCCACCGTATTGGTTTAATCCAGTTCAGAAGATTAATGTAAAAAAAAGCCCCCGATTTGGGGGCTTTTTATTTGCAGCGGGGAAATGCCGTTTAGATGCGGACATCCTCGATCTGGGTTGCCGCAATGCGTTTGCCTTCTTCTGCGCCTTTTACGAACTGCGAAATTTGGTCGAAGTTCATGTAGCGGAAAATCTCGCTGCTCATGGAGTCGATTTCGTTCGCGTAAGTGAGGTATTCCTCCGGTGATGGCAGGCGCCCCAAAATACCGCCAATAGCCGCCAATTCCGCCGAGGTGAGGTATACGTTCGCGCCGTTGCCGAGGCGGTTGGGGAAATTGCGCGTGGAGGTGGAAAGCACAGTGGTGTTATCCGCGACGCGCGCCTGATTGCCCATGCACAGGGAGCAGCCGGGCATTTCGGTGCGCACGCCGTTGCGGCCGTAGATGTTGTAATAACCTTCCTCCATCAGCGTGTGCTGATCCATTTTGGTCGGCGGCGACATCCAAAAGCGGGTTTTCAAACCAGCTTTGTTTTTCTCCAGCAATTTTCCGGCAGCGCGGAAGTGGCCGATATTGGTCATGCAGGAACCGATAAACACTTCGTCCACTTTGTCGCCGGCAACCTGGCTGAGCAGACGCGCATCATCCGGGTCATTTGGTGCACAAACGATCGGCTCCTTGATTTGATTCATGTCGATTTCCAACACCGCGGTGTATTCGGCGTCTGCGTCTGCTTCCAGTAGTTCCGGATTGGCCAGCCAGGCTTCCATTTTGCGCGCACGCCGCTCGAGGGTGCGCTTGTCGCCATAGCCTTCGGCGATCATCCAGCGCAGCAGGGTAATGTTGGAAGTCAGGTATTCCGCAATGGTTTCCTTGGACAGCTTGATGGTGCAGCCGGCAGCGGAGCGCTCGGCGGAGGCGTCAGACAGTTCGAAAGCCTGTTCGACGGTCAGATTTTCCAGTCCTTCAATTTCCAGGATGCGGCCGGAGAATATGTTTTTCTTGCCTTTCTTCTCAACGGTCAACAGACCTTCTTTGATGGCGTAGTAGGGGATGGCATGTACCAAGTCACGGAGGGTGATACCCGGCTGCATCTGTCCTTTAAAACGCACCAGAACGGATTCCGGCATATCCAGTGGCATCACGCCTGTAGCGGCGGCGAAGGCAACCAAGCCTGAACCGGCAGGAAACGAAATGCCGATCGGGAAGCGCGTGTGGCTATCGCCACCGGTACCGACAGTGTCGGGCAGCAACATACGGTTCAACCAGCTGTGGATGATGCCGTCGCCGGGACGCAGAGACACACCGCCGCGGGTCATGATGAAGTCGGGCAGGGTGTGCTGAGTTTCGATATCAACCGGTTTCGGATACGCCGCGGTGTGACAGAAGGATTGCATCACCAGGTCAGCGGAGAAGCCCAAGCAAGCGAGGTCTTTTAGTTCGTCGCGGGTCATAGGACCAGTGGTGTCCTGTGAACCCACAGTGGTCATACGCGGTTCGCAGTAGGTGCCGGGACGAATACCTTTGGTACCACAGGCGCGGCCGACCATTTTCTGGGCCAGAGTGAAGCCTTTGCCGGTATCGGCGGGTGCAGCAGGAGTGCGGAACAGGGTGGAGGGCGGCAAGCCAAGGCTTTCGCGAGCTTTGCCAGTCAGGCCGCGGCCGACGATCAAGTTGATACGGCCACCTGCGCGCACTTCATCCAGCAATACATCAGACTTCAGTTCGAATTCACTGATGACTTCGCCTTTTGCGTTGAGGATCTTGCCGTCGAAAACGCGAATCTCGATGACATCACCCATATTGATGTTGTCGACAGGCGCTTCGAATACCAGCGCACCGGCATCTTCCATGGTGTTGTAGAAGATTGGCGCCACTTTGCCGCCGATACAGATACCACCGCCGCGCTTGTTAGGCACACCGGAGATATCTTCACCGAAATACCACAGCACAGAGTTGGTAGCGGATTTACGTGAGGAGCCGGTGCCCACCACGTCGCCAACAAAAGCCACCGGCAGACCCTTGCTCTTAACAGCTTCGACTTGCTTCAACGGACCTTTAGCGCCGGGCTCATCCGGAGTGATGCCGTCGCGCGCCATTTTGTACATAGCCAGTGCGTGCAGCGGTATGTCAGGGCGGCTCCAGGCATCTGGGGCGGGAGACAGGTCGTCGGTATTGGTTTCGCCGGTGACTTTGAACACGGCAACTTTGACGCTTTCGGGGACGGCGGGCTTTTTAGTGAACCACTCGCCCTCGGCCCAGCTTTTGATCACGTCCTGGGCGTAGCGGTTACCGCTTTTTGCTCGCTCTTCCACGTCGTGGAAAGAGTCGAACATCAATAGGGTGTGCTTGAGCTCTTCGGCAGCAAAAGGCGCGAGTTCCGCGTTGTCCAGCAACTCCACCAGAGCTTCGATGTTGTAGCCGCCGTGCATATTGCCCAACAGCTGGATTGCATGCTTTTTATCGATCAGCGGCGATGAGGTTTTGCCATTAACCAGCGCGGTGAGAAAACCCGCTTTAACGTAAGCCGCTTCGTCCACTCCCGGCGGTACGCGGTCCGCAAGCAGTTCCACCAGAGCCTGCTCTTCACCCTGGGGTGGGGTTTTCAACAGCTCCACCAGTTCTGCAACCTGCTCGGGTGAAAGGGGTTTTGGGGGAATGCCTAAGGCAGCACGTTCAGCGACGTGTTTACGGTAAGCTTCGAGCACTGGGAAATCCTCTGTTGAATGGGTTTACTCGCTAAACAGGATCTCTGCCAAGCGAGGCTATCGATCAACGGATCGATGGAGTGGACCTTCGTCCGGGAGGCGCCTGACGCGCGAAACAATCTTGCTTGCGCTTCGGCCATTTTTCGGGCGCAAATTCTACACCAAGCGCAACTGCCCTGTTAAGTGAACGCTGATAGACGCTGGCAGCGGCGCTCTACTTTGATGGGCACCCTCTGGATGGGTTGGCACGGCTTTTCAGTAGGCTGACCCAGCCAACTGTGCTAACATCGCCGCTTTTTAACGGCAGTACGGATCCTCTTCACCAACGCCAATTTTGCGCGCGCGCAGCCGGCGGTTTAGGGTCCCTCTGTCTCCGTTTTCCGAGCACTCTGACAATAAGGAATGCCTGCACTCATGGGCGAAATCGCGAAAGAAATTCTCCCGGTTAACATCGAAGACGAACTCAAACAGTCCTATCTTGATTACGCCATGAGCGTTATCGTCGGGCGCGCTCTGCCCGACGTGCGCGACGGCTTGAAGCCGGTTCATCGCCGCGTCCTTTTCGCGATGAACGAACTGTCCAACGACTACAATAAACCTTATAAAAAGTCTGCCCGTGTGGTCGGTGACGTAATCGGTAAATATCACCCCCACGGCGACTCCGCGGTTTACGACACCATAGTGCGCATGGCGCAGCCGTTTTCTCTGCGCTACATGCTGGTGGACGGGCAGGGCAACTTCGGTTCAATCGACGGTGACAGCGCGGCAGCCATGCGTTACACCGAAATTCGCATGGCAAAAATCGCCCATGAATTGTTGGCTGACCTCGACAAAGAAACCGTCGATTTTGTCCCCAACTATGACGGTCAGGAAATGATTCCTGATGTGTTGCCGACGCGGGTGCCTAATCTGCTGGTCAACGGTTCCTCCGGTATTGCCGTAGGTATGGCCACCAATATTCCGCCGCATAACCTGCGTGAAGTCGTCAAAGCTTGTGTCGCTCTGATCGATAATCCAGATCTGAGCGTCGACGACGTCATGGAATATATCCCCGGCCCGGATTTCCCCACGGCGGGAATCATCAATGGGCGAGCTGGAATCGTCGAAGCTTATCGCACTGGCCGCGGCCGCATTTACGTGCGCGCCCGGGCTGAAGTGATTACCGATGAAAAAACCAACCGCGAAACCATCGTCATTCACGAGCTCCCTTATCAAGTCAACAAAGCCCGCCTGATCGAAAAAATCGCCGAGCTGGTCAAGGAGAAAAAAGTCGAGGGTATTTCCGAAATCCGCGACGAGTCCGATAAAGACGGCCTGCGCGTGGTGATCGAGATCAAGCGCGGTGACATGGGCGATGTGGTGCTGAATAACCTCTATTCCCAGACGCAGATGGAAACGGTGTTCGGGATCAACATGGTCGCGCTTGTTGACAATCAGCCGCGCCTGCTCAACCTACTGGATACCCTGCAATTATTTATTCGCCACCGCCGTGAAGTGGTGACCCGCCGCACGGTGTACCTCCTGCGCAAAGCCCGCGAACGCGGCCATGTATTGGAAGGCTTGGCTATTGCCATCGCCAATATCGACGAGGTGATTGCGTTGATTAAACAATCGGCGACCCCCGCGGATGCCCGCGAGGCACTGATTGCCAAAGGCTGGGCGATTTCCGTCGTTAGCCAATTCCTCGAGCGCGCTGGCGCCGGCGCTTGCCGTCCGGATGATCTGGAGCCGCAATACGGCCTGCGGGACGAGCATTATTATTTGTCACCGGTGCAGGCCAAGGCGATTTTGGATTTGCAACTGCACCGCCTCACCGGCATGGAGCACGACAAGCTGCTCGCCGAATACGAAGAAAAACTTAAGCAGATTGGGGAATATCTGGAAATTCTCGGCAACCCCGAGCGTTTGATGGAAGTGATCCGCGAAGAACTTGAGGTGATAGAGCGAGATTACGGCGACGCGCGCCGCACCGAGGTGCAAACCTCCCGCTCCGATCTCACCCATGAAGATCTCATTAACGAAGAAGATCGGGTGGTTACCATTTCCCACTCGGGTTATGCGAAAAGCCAGCCGCTGGATGCCTATCAGGCCCAGCGTCGCGGCGGCACAGGTAAAGCTGCCACCGCTGTTAAGGATGAAGATTTTGTTGAGCATTTATTAATCGCTAATACCCATGATTATCTGCTCTGCTTTACCAATGTCGGTAAGGTGTTCTGGCTGAAGGTTTATCAGATCCCGATTGCCAGCCGCACTTCCCGCGGGCGCCCAATGGTCAATCTGTTGCCGTTGGAAGAAGGCGAGCGCATTACCGCCGTCATGCCGGTGAAGGAATTCGATTCTGACCATTTTATTTTCATGGCCACCGCGCTGGGCACGGTGAAAAAGACTCCGCTGGAGCAGTTCTCCCGTCCGCGCAGTGTCGGTTTGCGTGCGATCGAACTCGACGAGGGCGATGTGTTGGTGGGCACGGCGATCACCGACGGCAGCCGCGATGTGATTCTGTTTGCATCTAACGGCAAGGCTGCGCGTTTTGATGAGACCCAGGTACGCTCAATGGGGCGTATCACCCGTGGTATGCGCGGCATCCGCCTGGAAGAGGGCCACAAAGTCATCTCCATGGTGATTCCGCAGGAAAATGGCAAGGTTCTGACCGTCAGTGAAAATGGTTATGGCAAACGCACTGATGTAGAGGAATTCCCGAAAAAAGGTCGCGGCTCTCAGGGTGTGATTGCGCAACAGACCAGCGAGCGCAACGGCAGCTTGATAGGCGCGGTACAAGTATTCGACGGCGACGAAATCATGCTGATTTCCGATCAGGGAACTCTAGTGCGTACTCGTGCGGATGAGGTGTCGCTGCTGAGTCGTAATACCCAGGGCGTGCGTCTCATCAAGACCCGGGAAGGCGAGCATATCGTCGGTCTGGAGAGGATTGAGGAGCAGCCGGATCAGGGCGGTGATACCGATGTTGAGGGTGGTGGCGATTCAGCCGCTGAAGAATAGACGCATTTGATGATCCGCCACTCCGGCGGTCATTGAGAGATTCCACGTGAGTCAGAACGAGCTTCCAGAAGGCGACGAACCGGGCGCCTCAGAAAAAGAACTGTTGACGCAATTGCGCGACCAGATCGACGAGATAGATGCACAGATCGGCGATCTGATCAGTGCTCGCGCCGAATGCGCGCAGCGGGTGGCGGAAATCAAGCGGCGTTTTAGCCCTGGTGACATACCGATTTTCTATCGCCCTGAGCGCGAAGCCCAAGTGTTGCGCCGAGCCATGGAGCGCAACAAGGGGCCGCTTAATAACGAAGAATTCGCCCGTTTGTTCCGCGAAATCATGTCTGCCTGTCTGGCCTTGGAAAAGCCGATCAAAGTTGCCTATCTCGGACCGGAAGGGACGTTTACGCAGCAGGCTGCTCTTAAGCACTTCGGCCATTCCGCACAGACCGTTTCGTTGCCGGCCATTGATGAAGTTTTTCGCGAAGTCGAAGCGGGTGCGGTGCAGTTCGGGGTGGTGCCTGTGGAAAATTCCACGGGTGGCATAGTTGCCCATACTCTGGACAATTTCATGGAATCCAATCTGCGTATCTGCGGTGAAGTGGTGCTGCGCATCCATCACCATCTGATGGTTTCCGATGTCACCAAAACAGACAAAATTTCCCGCATTTATTCTCATTCCCAGTCATTCGCCCAGTGCCGCAAGTGGCTCGAAGTCCACTATCCCAATGCGGAAAAAGTTCCGGTCAACAGCAATGCCGAAGCGGCCAAGCGTGTTAAAACCGAGTGGAACTCGGCGGCAATTGCCGGTGAGATGGCGGCAGAGCTTTACGGCCTCGCGATTCTCTCGGGCAATATCGAAGATCGCCCAGATAACGCCACGCGGTTTTTAATCATCGGCCAACAGCTGGTGGGCGCCAGTGGCGACGACAAAACCTCTGTGGTGGTTTCTATGCGCAATGAGCCTGGCGCTCTGCACAATTTGCTCGAGCCTTTTCATCGCCTGAATATCGATTTGACCCGCGTGGAAACCCGCCCGTCGCAGACTGGGCCTTGGACCTATGTGTTTTTCCTGGATTTTATCGGGCATCAAGATGACGAGAAGGTCGCTGCAGCGCTGAAAGATGTCGCCAAAAATGCCGCTGATCTCAAAATTCTTGGCTCTTATCCCAAAGGCGTGCTTTGAGAAACTTTGGCCGGCGGTGCGCCGTTTGTCTGTGAGACAGTGAGTGATAAACATGACGTCAATCCAGTCAAAGCCGGTGCGGCAGCTAGTGGTAATAGGGTTGGGCCTTATAGGTGGAAGTCTCGCCATTGCGGCGCGCCGTCGCGGTCTCTGCGAAACCGTCATAGGCGTAGTGCGTAGTGAGGATATCGGTTCGACTGCAGTCACCATGGGGGTGGTTGACTCGGCCGTTTTGTCAGTGGCGGAAATCGCCCCAACTCTCGGTGAAGGAGATGTCATTTTTATCGCGGTGCCGACTTTGTCGGTGCGCAGTGTATTGGAGCAGGTGCGCGATCATGTTTCATCATTGGTAACAGTCACGGATGGTGCGAGCGTCAAAGGCAGTGTGCTGTGCGATGTGGAGAAAGTTTATGGCACAGTGCCTTCGCAAGTCGTTCTCGGGCACCCGATTGCGGGTTCGGAAAAAAGCGGTGTAACAGCGTCCGATCCCGATCTTTATGTTCGCCACCGGGTGATATTGACACCGACTTCGGAAACCGGAGCTGATCATTTGCGGCGAGTGACAGGGCTGTGGGAAGGAGTGGGTGCGGAAGTGCTGCATCTTTCTGTGCCGGAGCACGACGAAATTCTAGGTGCCACCAGCCATTTACCGCACGCAATTGCATTTTCATTGGTTGATACTCTGGCGCACGACAGCAACAACGAACAGATATTTCGTTATGCTGCTGGTGGTTTCCGCGACTTCACTCGGATTGCCTCCAGTGATGCGGTGATGTGGCGGGACATCATGCTTGCCAATCGCCAAGCCGTGGTCAAGGCAATCGACCTTTTTGTGGCCAATGTCACGCGCTTGCGTCAGGCCATTCAGGACGAGGATGGCGATACGCTATTCCATACCTTTGAACGCGCCAAAACCGCTCGCGACCACTTTTCCAAAATGCTCGCAGAACGTTCCGGTATAACCTTAGACGAAGAATGAATTTTGGCTCCCTCGCGTCTTTTTCTATAATGGCCGGCGTTTTGACAGAGCCGGTTTTTAGCAGGATTTTTACGATTTATGACACAGCATGATTATTCGATGACCCACCTCAAACAGCTTGAGGCGGAGAGTATTTACATCATCCGCGAAGTCGCTGCGGAATTTGAAAATCCGGTGATGTTGTATTCCATAGGAAAAGATTCCGCGGTCATGATGCACTTGGCTTTAAAAGCCTTTGCTCCTGGAAAACCACCTTTTCCATTGATGCATATTGATACCACCTGGAAATTTCGCGAAATGATTGAATTTCGCGATAAACGCGTCAAAGACCTTGGCTGGGATCTATTGGTGCACATCAACCAGGATGGTTTGGATATGGGCATAGGTCCATTTACCCACGGCAGCGCTAAGCATACTGACGTCATGAAAACCCAGGCGCTCAAACAGGCCTTGGATAAATATGGCTTTGATGCCGCTTTTGGTGGTGCGCGTCGCGACGAGGAAAAATCCCGGGCAAAAGAGCGCGTTTATTCTTTTCGCGATCGCAATCACCGCTGGGATCCGAAAAATCAGCGGCCGGAGCTTTGGAATTTATACAACAATCGCGTTGATAAGGGCGAAAGTATCCGCGTTTTCCCCTTGTCGAACTGGACCGAGCTCGATATTTGGCAATATATCCATCTGGAAAATATTCCGATTGTGCCCTTGTATTTCGCCGCCAAGCGCCCCGTCGTTAATCGCGACGGCGTTTTGATTATGGTGGATGACGACCGCATGCCATTGAAGGAAGGTGAGGCTGTGGAGGAAAAAATGGTGCGCTTCCGCACCTTGGGCTGTTATCCCCTGACCGGTGCCGTCGAGTCCACAGCACAGACATTGCCGGACATTATTCAAGAAATGCTCTTGACTAAAACTTCCGAGCGGCAGGGGCGGGTGATCGATCACGACAGCGCCGGCTCCATGGAAAAGAAAAAGCAGGAAGGTTATTTCTGACGGGTTGGGCTCGAACTATCCAATAAGGGCATTCAATACTGAATGCGGCTTTTTCCGCACTTTACCCAGATTTTGCAGGAGTTAATACGTGTCTCACCAATCGGATCTGATCGCAACGGATATCAACGAGTACCTTGCTCAGCACGAAAGAAAAGAATTACTGCGGTTTTTGACTTGCGGTTCTGTGGACGACGGAAAATCCACCCTGATAGGCCGCCTGTTACATGATTCCAAAATGATTTATGAGGATCAGCTGGCTGCGGTGAAATCGGACTCCGCCAAGCACGGCACCACCGGCGAAAAAATTGATCTTGCGCTCTTGGTAGACGGTCTGCAGGCAGAGCGCGAGCAGGGAATTACCATTGATGTTGCCTACCGTTATTTCTCCACGGCGAAACGCAAATTTATTATTGCCGATACTCCTGGGCACGAACAGTACACCCGCAATATGGCAACCGGCGCATCCACCTGCGATCTCGCCATTATTTTGATTGATGCACGCCACGGAGTGATGACTCAGACCCGCCGTCACTCCTATATCGCGTCTTTGTTGGGCATCCGCCATTTGGTGGTGGCCATCAACAAAATGGATCTTGTGGATTTTGATGAGGCGCGATTCAACGCAATTAAGGAAGATTATCTGGCATTTGCAAAAAATCTTGGCGAGCGCGAATTTTTCTTTGTGCCGATTTCTGCGTTGGATGGCGATAACGTAGTGAATCCCAGCGAGCGCAGCCCCTGGTATAAAGGGCAGTCACTGATGCAAATTCTGGAAACGGTGGAAATTGCTGGTGATAAAAATACATCCGATTTCCGTTTTCCGGTGCAATATGTCAACCGTCCAAATCTGAATTTTCGCGGTTTTTGTGGCACGGTTGCCTCCGGCATAATTCGTCGCGGCGATGAAATCAAAGTATTGCCTTCCGGCAAAACCAGTAAAGTCAAAGATATTGTGGTTTATGAAGGGAGTCTTGAAGAAGCCTTTGTTGGACAGGCTGTAACCTTGACTTTAACCGACGAGATCGATATCAGTCGTGGAGATATGCTGATCAAAAATGGTGAAGAGGCGGCTGTCACACAAAGTTTGCAGGCGCATCTGGTATGGATGAATGAAACTGCCTTGCAAACTGGCAAACAATATCTATTCAAGTTCGCCAGCAAGGTGACATCAGGTGCAGTGGCTGCTATCGATTATCGCGTTGATGTCAACACCCAGGCGCATATGCAAGTCGCGCAAATGCAGCTCAATGATATTGCGGTGGTGAAGATTGCTCTTGAACAAAAGGTGGTTGTCGACCCCTATCAACGCAATCGTGCGACCGGTTCTTTCATCATGATTGATCGTCTCACCAATGCCACTGTGGCGGCGGGGATGGTGATCGATCCCGCTGTAAAGCAGGATTTGCCCGTCAGCGATTTTTCCGCATTTGAGCTTGAATTGAATGCGTTGATCCGCAAACATTTTCCTCATTGGCAGGCGGTTGATCTGCAGTCCTTGCTTAAATCCAGCCGCTAATTTTTTGTAAGCCAAGGCTTACACATAATTTGGCGATAGCTGCTAGGAATAGGGTGGGCGCGGGAATATAGTGTGCGGGTTGGCTTCGCACACCGCGGTTAATCCACCCGGCGAGAGAAAGGCTGATTCAGGATGAAAATTCATCCGAGTTTGCGCGGTTGTTGCAGATGTTGTCACAAATAGGGTCAAAGGAGTCGACCCTTTCGCTCGCCGCAAAAAGGAATTTTGTTCATGAAAAACTTTTCTCTCCGTTTAATCGCTGCCCTGATCTGGGTTTCACTTTCCTGGTCTGCGTCTTCCGTATATGCCGCCGGTCCAACTGGCGCGCAGGAGGCTTCTCCTGCAGCCAAAGTTCAAGCGGTTGTTGAGGACAAAATCAACGTCAATACGGCAAGTGCAGACGCCCTGGCGGAAATCTTGACTGGAATAGGTCCGAAGAAAGCCGAAGCAATCGTGGCTTACCGTGAGGCAAACGGACCATTTAAGTCAGTAGACGATCTGCTCCAGGTGAAAGGTATAGGTCCTGCGACCTTGGAAAAGAATCGCGACCGCATCAATCTTTGACAAGATTTTGAAATACGCCCGGGTTGACCAACCTGGGCTTTTTTATGTCAGAATTCCCACCGCCCATTTGGCCGTTTTGATGTTCTCCGGAGTTCTGCATGGTTTCACCAAGTTCCCCTGTAATCGGCCCTCGTATTTTGGTGGCCTTGGATTTTGATACCTTGGTGCAATGCGAACGATTTCTGGATCATCTCGACCCATCGCTCTGTCGCGTAAAAATCGGTAAAGAATTATTTACTGCCAGCGGGCCGGCTGCTGTTAATGCAGCGCACTCCCGTGGCTTCGATGTTTTCCTCGATCTCAAATTTCACGATATTCCCGCGACTGTCGCCAAAGCTGTTAAAGCGTCGGCAGATCTTGGTGTGTGGATGGTAAATGTGCACGCCTCTGGCGGGTCGCGCATGCTTGCTGCCGCGGCGGAAGCCCTTGCCAATCTTTCTCGGAAACCTTATCTCATTGGCGTTACTGTCCTGACCAGCATGACACAGGACGAGTTGAGCGAGATTGGGGTGAACACGCCGACGGCGGAACAAGTGCTGAGACTGGCTGGCTTGGTGAAGGACGCCGGGCTGGACGGAATCGTATGTTCCGCGCTGGAAGCGGAATCCATGAAGGCCGAATTCGGCAATGATTTTGTGCTGGTTACGCCGGGTATTAGGCCAGAAGGGTTTCCCGCGGATGATCAACGCCGCATAGTGACTCCCAAACAAGCGTTGCTGTGGGGTAGTGACTATCTCGTAATCGGTCGACCCATTACGCAGGCTGCAGATCCCGTTTCGGTTTGCAGAGGCATAGCTCAATCCCTCGCTTGAAAATCGGGTTCTGCGACATTGCTAATTGAGTATTTCATGAATAGTCCGAAAAAATCTGTTCCGATCGTTACCGTCGATGGCCCTAGTGGTGCAGGCAAAGGAACTCTTTGCCGTCTTGTTGCGCAGCGCACCGGCTACCACCTGCTGGACAGTGGCTCCTTATACCGTCTTACGGCGCTATCAGCGATGCAATCGCGCGTTGACCTGGGCGATATGGAACAAGTGACCCGTGTCGCTCAAGCATTGGATATACGCTTTGAAGTAACAGCAGCGGACACCGTTATTTATCTCGCCGGTGAAGAAGTCACAAACGCTATTCGTCGTGAGGAGGTAGGTATGAATGCCTCAAAGGTGGCAGCTTATCCTCCCGTGCGCGCAGCGCTGTTAGATCGCCAACGAGCTTTTGCGCGGGAACCGGGGCTAGTCGCTGATGGTCGTGATATGGGCACGGTGGTATTTCCACAGGCCGACGTGAAGATCTTTCTCACCGCCTCGGCGGAGGAGCGCGCTCGTCGACGCGTGTTGCAATTGCAGGAAGCTGGTGAAAATCCGGATATGGTTGCGATTCTGGCCGATATCCAAGCCCGTGATGAACGCGATTCCAAGCGTTCCGCTGCACCCTTGGTTCCGGCGCATGATGCCCTGATTCTGGACAGCACGGATTTGTCCATAGAGCAGGTGTTGAACAAGATTTTGGAGCAGGTCGCCCAGCGCGCGACTGCCCAATCCTAGCGAGGTGGCGAGGTGATAAAACAGATCTGGCGGAAATTCACACTGATCCTTCTTTTTATCTGGTGTTTGGTACTTATTTTGGTAGGTGCCAGATTTGCGCAAAACAATGCCGACTTGATTTCCCTTGATTTAATCGTTTGGCAGTTGCCCCCGCTGTCTTCTGGTTTGCTTCTGACCATTAGTTTATTTCTCGGTGTTCTCCTTGGCGCCTTAATGTTTTTACCGGTGGTCCTGGTGGCGCGAAGGCGCGTTCGACGTCTGCGTGCACAATTGCTGAAGGCGCAGCAGCATTCCGTTGTTCCGGCTACTGGGCTGGCTGTACATCAGTAATGCTTGAACGAGGCCCTGGTATTGGCGCATTCAATTCTCGCAATCGCCCAGCCGGGAATTAGATTTACTGATGCCTTGGCTGCGCAGGTGACATCATGGACGTATTCCTGTTTGCCCTTGTTGTTACTGCTGTCGCAGCAGGTTTCCTGGCGGGGCGGCGCAGTATCATCTCCCGCCAACCCTTTTTCCGCGCTTCGGTGCATCAGCGTTATCTAGAGGGGTTGAAGCATTTACTCAATGAGCAGCCGGATGCCGCCATAGATACTTTGGTTTCCGATTTGGAGGTGAGCCAGGAAACGGCGGAAGTGTATTTTGCCCTCGGAGCACTTTGGCGGCGTAAGGGAGAAATGGATCGGGCGATACGGGTGCATCAATCTTTACTTAGTAACACCAGTCTCACCTTGGAACAAATGCAGCAGGCGCAGTTGGAGCTGGCGTTGGACTACACCCATTCAGGTCTTTTGGATCGGGGGGAGGTGTTGCTGAGGGAGCTGGCTGAAAGTGCCCTGCCGGCTATTGGGCAGACGGCGGGGCGGGAACTGGTGCTGCTTTATCAGGAAGAGCAGGAGTGGGAGAGGGCTATCGCTGCTGCAGACGAGCTCTGCGGCAAGCCCAACGGGCAGGACATGCCATTTTGGCGCAATCTCCAAGCTCACTATTACTGCGAATTAGCTGAGCGTGCTTTGGGCGCTCCCGATTGGAGTCAACCAAGCTTGTTTTCCGCAGGTATCGCAGCGATGTCTGAAGCTGTACAAGCCGCAAGGCGTTGGCTAAAACAAGCGGAGATCCGCGTGCCGGCGCACCCTCGCATCCTGTTGCTGCGGTCCTTAATGGATCTTGCTGAAAAAGATACAGGCGCCGCCCGCGCTGCGATAAAGGCTATGCGCTTGGAGCCGGGGTTCGCCATGGTGGCT
>JBQGED010000468.1:0-10047 GCA_052039425.1 Sphingobacterium griseoflavum
CTGTGGATCGCGAAGCGCCAGTGGCCCCGGTAACGCCCACCCTGGAGAGCGGGTCCGATACCGGCGATTCCAACAGCGACGGCATCACCAATGTCGCCATGCCCACCATCACCGGCACCGCCGAGCCCAATGCGGTGATTACCGTCACCTCCAGCGTCGACGGTGTGCTGGGCACCGCCACTGCGAATGGCAGTGGCAACTGGAGCATTACACCCAGTACCGCGCTGACCGAGGCAACGCATTTCATTACTGTCACGGCGACGGATGGGGCGGGCAATGTCAGCACCAGCTCGGCCAACCTGACGCTGCAACTGGACACCAGCGCACCCATGGGCCACAGCGCCGCCTTTGCGGAGAGTCTGTTGAACGCCGGTAACAGCACGGCGGCGGGCTTCGCCAACGCCGCAGGCGAGCGAGGTGCCACCTACCACTACCCCATCCCCAGTGCAGGCGGCGGTACACCCGTCACCGGCACAGGCACCCTCAGCAGCGTGCCGCAGGTAGTGTCTGGTCTTAATCTCAGTGGCCTGGGTGATGGTGCACTTACGCTTAGCCTTGTGCTGACTGATGCAGCTGGTAACGCCGCTGCCGCCGTGACGGCTGGCGCCACTCTGGATACTGCACTGCCCAACGGCCACAGCGTCAGCTTCGCGACCACCGACGTTAATAGCGGTAACGCCAGCGCAGTGAGCTTCAGCTTCGCCGATGTCGAGGTAGGTGCGAGCTACAGCTACACCATCACCAGTTCCGGTGGCGGCACGCCAGTCACTGGCAGCGGCACCTTGAGCAGCGCCAATCAAACCATCAGTGGTATCGACTTGAGCGGCTTAGCCGATGGCACTCTGACCCTGTCCGTAGTGGTGAGCGATGCCTCTGGCAACGCGGCTCCGGCGGTAACGGCAAACGCGAACTTGGATCAGACAATACCCAGCGTGATTCTCAGCAGCGCGGCGGGCGCAACGGTGAACAGTGCTTTCGCAACCACCATTGCCTTCAGTGAGTCTGTGAACAACTTTGTGGTGGGGGATATCACCGTCACCAACGCCATTGTGAGCGGCTTTGCCGATAACGGCGGTGGCAGTTACAGCGTCACGGTCACACCCACTGCCGATGGCATCGTCACTCTGAATGTGGCAGCGGACGTGGCCCAGGATGCAGCGGGCAATAACAATACCGCCGCTACCGAACTGAGCCGCACCTACGATGGCACAGCGCCGACCCTGTCCAGCAGCAATCCGGCGGATGGCGCGAGCAATGTCGCGGGTGATGCGGATCTGGTGTTGACCTTCAGCGAACCTGTGGTAGCCGGCAGCGGCAGCCTGACGCTGTTCGATGCGGCCGATGACAGTGTGGTGGAAGCCTTTGCGGTCGGCAGTGTTGCCATCAGTAGCAATGTGTTGACTCTGAACCCTGCCAGCACCCTGACTCCGACGCACAGCTACTACCTGCAAATCGCGAGCACGGCTCTGGTGGATGTGGTGGGCAATGCTTATGCGGGCATCAATGACGCCACCACCCTCAACTTCACCGTTGCCAATACAGCGCCCGTCGCTGGAGCGGATAACGCAAGTGTGGCAGAAGATGCAAGTGTGGATATCGTGGTCCTGGCTAACGACACCGATAGCGACAGCAGCTTGAACGCAGCGAGTGTGACGGTTGTGACCGCGCCACAAAACGGCACCACCAGCGTCAACACCGCAACGGGTGTGATCACTTATACGCCGGCTGCGAACTACAGCGGCGGTGACACCTTCAGCTACACCGTGGAGGATGTGCACAGCAGCGCGTCCAACGTGGCGGTTGTCAGCGTGACCGTGACACCTGTAAACGACGCCCCTGTGGCGGTTGGCGATATCGCCACTACCGCGGAAGACAACCCCATCAGCATCGATGTGGCCTCCAATGATACGGATATCGACACAGGCGACAGTGTGGATCCGGACAGCATCGTCATTGTCAGCGCGCCAGCCCACGGCACCGCATCGGTGGTGAGTGGCGAAGTGCTCTACACCCCGAGCCTGGACTACACCGGTTCGGACAGTTTCACCTACACCATTGATGACCAGAGCGGCGCAACGTCCAATGTGGCGACAGTGATCGTCAATGTGACCGGCGTTAACGATCTGCCGGTAGCGACGGCCGACACTGCGACGGTGGATGAAGATGGCTCGGTGGATATCGATGTATTGGCGAACGACAGCGATGTGGATGGCACCATTGATGCCGCGACGGTTCAGGTTCTGACCAATCCCGCTCACGGGACTGCCGAAGTCGATGCCTTGACGGGCGAGATTGCCTACACACCGGCGGCCAATTTCCACGGCAGCGACAGCTTCACCTATGTGGTGCAGGATGATGAGGGCGGTACTTCCAACCCGGCGACAGTGACCGTCACCGTCAACAGTGTGAACGACGCGCCTGTAGCGAATGCGGATACCGCAATCGTGGCGGAGGACACGGCTCACACTATTAATGTGCTGGGTAATGACAGCGATATTGATGGCACCTTGGTTCCCGCCAGCGTTGAGGTTGTCAGTGCGCCGGTAAATGGCACTGTGCAGGCCAATGCAGTGACCGGCGCTATCGTCTATACCCCCGGTGAGAACTTCAACGGCAGCGATAGCTTTACCTATCGCGTGCAGGACAACGAAGGTGCCTGGTCGGCGCCCGCCACTGTGACCATTACGGTGGAAGGGGTGAATGACGAGCCGTTGGCCAATAACGACGCGGCGGTTACGGACGAAGACACGGCTGTCACTATCGACCTGCTGATAAATGACAACGATGTGGACGGCTCGCTGGATCAGAGCAGTTTGGTGTTAACTCAGCCCGCCAATGGCGCGGTTACGGACAATGGCGACGGCACCGTCACCTATACGCCCGACGCCAATTTCTTCGGTATCGACAGCTTCAGCTATACCGTGGCGGACGACGAAGGTGGCGTCTCTAACGGCGCGACTGTTACGGTCACGGTCAATCCGGTCAACGATGCCCCGGTGATCAGCGGTTCGCCCGCCGCCAGTGTCAATCAGGACAGCGCTTACAGCTTTACCCCAATGGCCAGCGATGTGGATATCAATACCACGCTGACTTTCAGCATCGCGAATCAGCCGGACTGGGCGAGCTTCGACACCGCCACAGGCGCGCTGACCGGCACACCGGGTAATGACGATGTGGGTGATTACGGCGGCATTGTTATCAGCGTTAGCGACGGTTTGCTCAGCGCCTCTCTGCCGGTATTTGCGATCACGGTCGTCGATGTCAATGACGCGCCGCAGGTCGGCGGCGGTGCGCCACCCCCGCGCATCAACCAGGACGGCAGCTACAGCTTTGTGCCGGAGGTGGTGGATGTGGATGGCGATGCGCTGACGTTCACTGTAACTAATTTGCCGCAGTGGGCGAGTTTCGATCCCGCCACCGGCGCCATAACCGGCACCCCAGGCAATAACGATGTCGGCACTTACGACAATATCGTGATCAGCGTAAGCGACGGGACCACGACCACGGTGCTGGACAGCTTCAGCATTACGGTGGCAAATGTGAACGATCCACCAGTGATTGTTGCGGACAGCTACGAACTCAACGAAGGCGGCCTGCTGCAACCTAACGCGAGCGCCGGCGTATTGGCCAACGATTACGATATCGATGGCGATAACCTGGTGGCCATATTGGTCAGCGGTCCGCGCAATGCGAGTGAATTCAGCCTGAGTGAGGACGGCAGCTTCCGCTATTTGCATAACGGCAGCGAAACCCGGGTCGACAGCTTCACCTACAGGATCAGCGATAGCAGCATCAATAGCGCTCCAGTGACAGTTAACTTGACCATCGCGCCCGTCAACGATGCGCCAGTGTTTATCACTCAACCGGTTCTGGCCGTATCAGAAGGCACCGCATACCGCTATGACGTAGGTGTCGCCGATCCGGACAGTGTGGTGACCTTGAGCCTGGGCGAAGGAGCTCCCGAATGGCTGACCTTGAATGGCTCCCGCTTGAGCGGCACTGCGCCGGTCAATGTGGCGGATCCAATACAGGTGGTATTGCGTGCGTTTGATGGCGAATTCACCGTCGATCAAACCTTCAATCTGGTAGTGCTGTCGCAGCAAGCGTCGCTGGTGAACATCTCCACCAATTGGCTCGGTTTGCCGTCCATTGTTGATAACACGGTGGATCTGCAAATCACGCTTACCCATGCCGCCGGTCCGGCTCTGCCCAACGCAAATCTGCGTGTGTCGCTGCAAGGCCTGGATGTGGCATCCAGCATGGCCAACTGCAACGCAGTCACCAGTGGATTGTCCTGCGCTACCACGTTGAATACGGGCGCCAGCCGCAGTTTCCGTCTGCGGGTAACGCCCCGGGAGGCGGGTAACCTGGTGGTGAATTTGGCAGTGGAAGCGGCCAATGGCTCGGTGATCGCCCGAGGCATTACCGATGTCAGTGCCACGCCGCGGGCAGTGAGTCAGGGCAATGTGACCTTTAGCCTGGCGAACGCCACTGCACTTGCGAGTATCAATCTGCTCAACGATGGCACGCGGGAACTGGTCGCCGGCACCAGCTTGGGCGATACCGTCAAATTACTGGATTACAGCTTGATTTCGGGCACCGCCCGTATCATCGGTGAGATCCAGAACCGCGGTTATACCGATCGTGTACGGGTCGCGGATATTGATCGCGACGGTCTGGACGACATAGTGGTTGTCAACCGCAGCGGCGACCCGGGCGCAGTCTACTACGACCGGGGCGGCGAATTCCAGGAGGAGCCGAGCAATCAACGGCTGGCTCATGCCCGTGAAGCTCTGCTGAGCGATCTCAACGGCGACGGTTATCCTGAGCTGATCCTAGGCGCTAACGGCTTCAATCTTTATATCTACGAAAACAACGAAGGCGTGTACGACCGAGCGCCGCTGGTGTTCACGTCTCCGGCGTCCATCCTGCACTTCGCGCTTCTGCGCCGTCTGCCGACGGATGCACCACTGGAAGGTACCCTGGTGATCAGCAGCGCCGAGGCGGTGCAGCTGGTGCGCTTTGGTGTCAATCCTGACGGTGGTGTCAGCAAGCCGGAGGGAGAAGAGGGCTCAGGTAGTGCGGTCAGCCAGAAATTCGAGCTGTTGCAGTCCATTGCGATCCCTGGCGTCAGCTCGGTACAACTGGTGGATGTAGATGGTGACGGGCGCGAAGAGATCGTGGTCAGTACCACTCATCAGGACAATAGTGCCGAGGCTTCTGGTGTAACGGTTATTGAAGTCAATCAGAATGACCAGCTTCAAATAGTTGCGCGTTTGGGCGCTGCCAGCGCTGAGCGAGTGGAAGTGGCGGACTTTAATAATGACGGCAGACCCGATCTCCTGGTGGCCAATAGCAACAACAGCTATCAGTTCTATCGTGGTACTGGCAGTGCAACCAGCTGGACGCTGACCAACACTATTCTCTATCACCGATCGACCTTGATGATTCCCGAGGACGTCAACGGCGATGGCCTCGCGGATGTGCTGGTCTATGAAGAGGGTGAGGAGCAGGTTGAGCTGTATCTCTCGGCGCCCGACGGCGATACCGGCGAAACGGCTGATTTGACGCTGAGCGCTTCCACCCGGGTAGTGCGCAATGATCGTTACCACTTCGAATATGCCCTCGAGATGCGCAACGAAGGTGAGTTTGTGGCGCAGCATCCCCGGGTGGTAGTGCCCTTGCCGCAAGGCATAGGTGTGGTGAGTTTGCCGAGTTATTGCAACGAAGATGTAGAGGTCGATGAAGTGACCTGTAATCTGCAGGATCTGGAACCCGGCGCCGGGCAAATTATTCCGCTGATTCTGGCTGGTGACCGTCGCACAGACGGTATAACACTCACCGCTCACGCGACATCTGACGCACTCGAGATCGATACAGCAGATAACACTGCGAGCGCCACCTTGGATGGCCTGTTCCAGTATCGCCATGCTCGAATCCAAGGTGGTGGCGGCAGTTTGAACTACACTTGGTTCGCCGTTCTGTTTGGCCTCGCATTTGCCCGCCGTCGGCGGAAAGAGTGTGGTGATAGGGCAGAAAATAAAAACATGAAAACCTTAGGTCGCAGGGTCGCTGCAGTTGTATTGCCTTTGTGTTTCGCTACAGCAATTCAACCTAGTGAAGCCGCCGCCCAAAGTCCTGAGAATTCCTACCTCGAAGGCCATTTGGGTCTGATCAGCAGCGACTGGGACATGATGACTTTTTACTACGATCTTGCCGGTAGCACTCAGGCGGCTGCGCTGGCGGAAAAGGATGATCAGCGTTTTGGCTGGCAGCTGCTTTATGGCTATCGCGTGCACCCACAAATTGCATTGGAGGTGGGTTACCTCAACAGTGGCGAGACTTCTCTGGAAGTCGATGCCGTTGTTTCGGATACGGAGGCGCTGCGGCAGGTGCTGCGTGATCATGCGCCTGTATCCGGCGAGGGACCATACGCGGGTTTACGCTTCAGTATGTTCGGTCCACAGCAGCAGGAGGTTTACGCCAAGGTTGGCCTATGGTCCTGGTCCGCTGGCTATACTCTGACGGTTGGTGATCAGACGGAATGGGTAACGCGCAGCGACCAGGATTGGATAGTGGGATTGGGCTTTTCTCTGCCAGTGATGGAAAAACTGAAGTTGGGAGGCAATATTCAGTCGTCGGTGTTGGGGGATGATCGAATTGTTTTTATCGGATTAGGTCTGTCTTATCACTTCGATGTGAAACGCCAGTAGCTCTGTATTGACGGCTGCAGAGCCGCTACAAATCTGTCAGGGTGCCGCGTTTATTCGTTGGCACCACTGCATAACAATAAATAAGGTTGATTATGAAACCATTGGCATTGCTGTTTTTCTCGGTTTTTCTGCTGCTTTCCTGTGCTTCGCAGAAATCTTCTGATAACGCTTCATTGGAAAAATTGCCATTTCGCAATTCAGCGCTTCCTATTGAAAAGCGGATAGACGATCTGGTTGCGCGTATGACCACGGAGGAGAAAATCGCCCAGTTGTTTAATGACGCTCCCGGAATTGAACGTTTAGGGATTACACCCTACAACTGGTGGAACGAAGCACTCCACGGTGTTGCGCGGGCTGGCAAAGCCACGGTTTTTCCTCAGGCCATAGGTATGGCAGCAACTTTTGATGAGGATTTGATGCTGCGCATTGCCACAGCCATTTCCGATGAGGCGAGGGCGAAACATCATCATTTTATTAATAACGATGTGCACACCATTTACGGCGGCCTCACTTTTTGGTCGCCGAATATCAATATATTTCGCGATCCGCGCTGGGGCAGGGGGCAGGAAACCTACGGCGAAGACCCTTATCTCACTGGACGCATGGGCGTTAATTTTGTGCGCGGTCTACAAGGCGACGATAAAAATCATCTGAAGACTGTTGCCACCATCAAGCACTATGCAGTGCACAGCGGCCCGGAAAAAACTCGCCACAGTGACGATTACAGACCGTCGCGCAAAGACCTATATGAAACCTATCTGCCCGCGTTTCGAACGGTAATAAAAGAAGCATCAGTCGCGTCTGTGATGTGCGCCTATAACCGCGTGGACGGTAAACCTGCTTGCGGCAGCGACGAATTGCTGCAGGACATTTTGCGCGGTGAGATGGGATTTGATGGATACGTCGTGTCTGATTGCGGTGCTATATCGGATTTTTACGATCGTAACGCTCACGCGGTGGTTCTCGCACCAGCGGAAGCGGCAGCCTGGGCGTTGAAATCCGGTACGGATTTGGAATGCGGTGATAGTCATCTGGATACTTTTGCCAATCTTCACACTGCTTTGCGCCAAGGCCTGGTGTCCATGGCCGATATCGATCAAGCGTTAAAGCGCCTGCTACGGGCACGGTTCCGCCTGGGAATGTTTGATGATCCGGCCAATGTTCCTTTCAGCAAAATTCCACTTTCGGTTGTGGGATCCGAGCAGCATGTGTCACTCAGCCAGGAGGCAGCGGAAAAATCTCTGGTGCTACTGAAAAACGACGGCATCCTGCCACTGCGCGAAGGTGTCAAAGTTGCAGTCATAGGCCCTAATGCCACCAACTTTGAGGTCTTGGTAGGCAATTATTACGGCTACCCCACACAACCGGTATTGCCACTGCAAGGCATCATTGAACGTGCAGGCGCCGAGAAAGTGTTTTACGCCCCTGGCGCCCCCATGGCCGAAAATACCTATCGGCATCAGCAGATCGTGTCCGCCACCAATTTTTATCATTACGACGAGCAAAAACGCCTACAGCCCGGGTTGAAAGCGAGTTATTACGTTGGCAATTACAACCCTATGCACATGCGCGGTGACGACATAGATAAGCCTGCGGATCTCGAGCGCGTCGATAGCAATATCGACTTTTATTGGAACTTGTCGCCGATTAATCAAAAAATTGAAGAGCCGTTTGCTGTTATTTGGCGTGGCGTGCTCAAGCCGGCGGAATCGGGGGTGTACAGTTTCGGCGGCAACGTCGTAGTGAAAATCGACGATACCTTCGTGCAAAAGCCTGTGCCATTAAAAGCAGGGCAGAGCTATAACTTCGAAGCCCGGTACACGGCTTTCAAATGGTGGCCGATTAATGTTTCTCTCGAAGCCTATGCCCGCCTGACATGGGCGGACGTCAGCGGTCCTTTGGATAAGGCTGCTCTCGCGACCGCGCAAAAGGCCGATGTGATCGTTTATATGGGCGGTATAGATGCAACTCTGGAGGGAGAAGAAATGCCGGTGGAGCTCGACGGTTTTATCGGCGGCGATCGCACCCATATCAAACTTCCTTCCGTGCAAACCGACCTGCTGAAAAAGCTCAAAAAGCTGGGCAAACCAATCGTGATGGTGAATTTCAGTGGTTCGGCTATAGCGCTCAATTGGGAAAATGAAAACCTCAACGCAATTATTCAGGCTTTTTATCCTGGAGAAAAAGCGGGTACTGCAATCGCACGGGTATTGTGGGGCGACGTAAATCCTTCAGGGCGCCTGCCTGTAACCTTTTATAAAGGAGTAGACGATCTTCCTGCATTCACCGACTACAGCATGGCAGGGCGCACCTATCGCTACTACCGGGGTACGCCGCTTTATCCATTCGGCCATGGCCTGAGCTATACCAGCTTCGAATACAGTCAGGTGAAAGCGAGCTTTGAAAGCTCCGGGATTCAGGTTTCGACCCAAATCACTAATACCGGAAGCCGATTCGGTGAGGATGTGGCGCAGGTTTATCTCAGCTTCCCGGACGCCCCTGTCGCGACACCAATAAGGCAACTCGCCGCCTTCCAAAGAGTGCGTCTTGAACCCGGCCAAAGCGAACAGATTCGAGTGTACATAAAACCCGAACAGCTGACTTATACCGATACAGATGGTGGGACGCATAACTATAAAGGAAGAGTAGAAATCGCCATCGGCTCAGGACAGCTGGATAAGGAAAATAAGAGAAGTGTAAGAACGAGCGTGATCGCGAACTAAGTGCAGGTAAAGGCTTTGCCACCAGTAATTGAGGTTAAATGTGTCGGATCGATCAATAAGTGATCGATAAAGCGGTATCATTTAAGGGTTATTTTGTTTTTTTTTAACACAAAAATAGCATAAATTTAACTTTATATACCGGTTGTCAATAATTCCCTTAAAAAATGCATATAGGGCATTGCCTAATAGGAAAGTTGGACGTAGAGTTCGGAAAAAATTATTACCGGCTCGTTCGCTGCGGACATCAGCAGCCGAAAAGAGAGCAAAGATTTTCGATTTTTTAAACAAAGCAATAACAACAATAAATTGTTTTGGGCGAGGAATCAGAGCGTTTCTGCATCGCAGTGGCGTTTTGTATGGTTGAGCTCATAAATATCTCAAACCCTAGGGTTTGCGGATACCATGAGCGTAATTCACTAAGTAGAACCATATATCCTGGGGAATCCATATATGTTCAATAAAAATAAACTCTCTGCTGCTATTGTGGCCCTCGTTGCGGGCGGCTCCAATTACGCATTGGCTCAAGAAAATCCAATTGTTGAAGAAGTGGTTGTGACCGGTATCCGGGCTTCTGCGCAAGCATCTATGGATGTGAAGCGAGATGCGACTGG
>JBQGED010000469.1:0-5813 GCA_052039425.1 Sphingobacterium griseoflavum
CGGTGGCGACAGGACAATAAGACTGGCACCGGCTTCTTAACGAGTTTGACTCGGATTTCTCCAACAAGCTGATCAAAGCGCAGGGCAGCCAGTTTGGCATGCGCGGCAACGAGCCTACCGAGACTGACATCTCCTGTGATAAATGTGGCCGGCATATGCAGATTCGTATCGGCTCCACCGGGGTATTCCTCGGCTGTTCCGGATATGCGCTGCCGCCCAAAGAACGCTGCAAGAATACTAAAAATCTGGTGCCGGGCGATGAAGTTGTAGATGCGGACAAAGATGACGAAGCGGAATCCCGACAGTTGCGCAGCAAGCGCCGCTGCAAGCTTTGCAACGCGGCGATGGACAGTTATCTGCTTGATGAAATCCGCAAGTTGCACATTTGCGGCAACAATCCCGACTGTTCCGGATTCGAAGTAGAGCAGGGCAGCTTTAAGCTCAAAGGCTATGAAGGCCCGGTTATCGAGTGCGACAAATGCGGTAGTGAAATGCAGCTCAAAACTGGCCGCTTTGGCAAATACTTTGGTTGTACCAATGAATCCTGCCGCAACACTCGCAAACTATTGCGCAACGGTGAAGCGGCTCCGCCGAAGATGGATGCCATCGATATGCCCGATCTGAAATGCGACAAAGTGGACGACCACTATGTGTTGCGTGACGGAGCATCTGGCCTGTTTTTAGCGGCCAGCCAATTTCCCAAAAATCGCGAGACGCGTGCGCCTCTGGTGCGTGAATTAGTGCCGTACAAAAATCAGCTCGATGCCAAATACCACTATCTGCTAACAGCTCCTCAGGCAGATTCTGATGGCGTGCCGGCGGTTATCCGTTTCAGTCGGAAAACCAAAGAGCATTACGTACAAGCTGAAGTTGATGGCAAACCGACTGGCTGGAAAGCGTTTTACGATAACGGTCGCTGGCAGGTTTCCGATTCCAGCAAAAAGAGCGCTGCGAAAGGCGCTGGTAAAGGCTGAGCATGGCTGGATACGCCAGAAGTAAGGTCAATCTGCATATCGCCAACTGTCGCGAACTTGCGCAGTTGGCGCGACCGGGAACAGCTGATAATTCTGTGACGAGTTCGTTTTGTTTGCAGTTTGAACTTGGCCTTGGTTTCTATCTGCTGGAGATTTTACAGGTGCTGGGCAAAAAGCGTGTTCAGATCTGGCCGTTAGGCAGGGAGTCATTGAATTCTCTGGCGAGTCAGCATGATTCGCCGGATCTTAAAGAGCTAAACGAAATGTCTCTTGATCGCGAATCCTGGCTTTGGCGAATGCTGCGGCGATTGGAAATATTACGCCAGGTGGATTCCGGCCGAGCTTTGAAAGGGGAGATCTTCCAATCCGATCTTGAAGCTCTTTCCAATTCTTTGATTGCATCCTCCGGTAATCATCCAGAACCCGGATTTGAGTTGAGTCTCATGCTGGCGGAATTGGAAGGGTTTGAATCCCTTGTCAGGCGGCAGCGGCTGGGGCACGAGGAATATTGACTTAATGAGGTCACCGTCCATTTGAGGGCGGATGAATACAGTGTAGGTAATTATGTCGGTTTTTGATGAGTCAACATTCTATGAAATCCTCGAGTTGGAAAATGGAGACATAGCGCTGCTGAAATCAGGTGATAAAAACGAAGAGCCTTTGGTGCGCGTGCGTTTTTCTGCTGAATCAAATGAATATCTTGGCGCGGCCCGATTTGAGGTCGCGAAAGCCATGATCGAAGCTGGGCTGGACGCTGTCGCCGATCTCGAAGAGCAGGACGAAGCGTCCGAGATGCCCGTCTTTCAGTCCGATCTTTTGCATTAATTTTTTATAACAGCAGCATCGCAGCCCATTCGTGAAATTAACGCGCGGCCTGCAGCTTAGCTGATCCCCGATTCCGCTTCCCGATGACGCAGCAGTAGACCGTTGCATTGGCCGATCCGTGCGGCATTTTCGAGTTTTTGTAATTGCTGTTCATTGAGTCGGCCAGGACTGCCGACGACGGTGTGGCTATTGCCTTCTGCAAGCGCCTCCCATAACAAGGAAAAACAATGGTCCTTATTGTCAGGATAGATAAACCGAGTTCTGCTCAGGTTAAATCCGTATTGCAAAAGCTCCACTTTGCCCATGCAATGGGGTACAAGCCAGGACAACCAGCGCCCATTGTTCTGTGAACTCAAAAACGCTAGCGATGGTAAATAAATAGAGGCGCTTTGGTCGTTAGGCAGCACGATTTCCGTAATGCCGCCCGTGGAACCTTGGCTGGTTTGAAGTGACTTTCTGGCGCTTGCAGCGTATCGCATGATCAGCTCCTTCGGATAACCCCAACGCTCAGTCCCTCGATAACAAAGTTTTCATCCCGCAAATCGACTGTAATGACATTGAACTCTGGATTTTCTGGCCAAAGTTCGACTGTCGAACGGTTGCGCTCCCTGCGGAAGCGCTTGACCGTGACTTCGTCTTCGATACGCGCGACCACAATGTCATTGTTGTGGACCTGTTGGGTTGCGTGGACCGCGAGTAAATCGCCGTCCAGTATTCCCGCATCTTTCATGCTCATGCCATGAACGCGCAGCAGATAATCGGCGCGAGGGTGGAAAAAGGTTTCCGGAATGGAGCAGTACTCTTCGATATTCTGCTGCGCCAAAATGGGATTGCCCGCAGCTACCCGACCAATCAATGGAATGCCTCGCGCGCTTTCCGGCAGGCGAATACCGCGGGAGGCGCCCTCAACAATTTCGATAACACCTTTGCGAGCCAGCGCTTTGATGTGCTCTTCCGCGGCGTTGGCGGAGCGAAAACCCAGCATTTGGGCAATCTCCGCGCGGGTTGGCGGATAGCCCGTTTCTTCAATCTGATCCTTGATCAGCTCAAACACTTGGCGCTGTCTCTGGGTGAGATCGCTCATGTCATTCTCCGCATGGGTCTGTTGGTTTGTACAGTAACTGTGATTATATACAGTATTTACATGAAGACAAGCAATCTCGCGATCAGTGATCTGGCATCCCTTTTAAAAGGTCAGACGTCACTGAAGTCAGTGTTATCGCTCCAGTCGTATTGATCGAAGACGTCAAAGAGTGGATCTTCCAACTGCAGATCATCTTCGCCGCCATCCTCTTCATCCATACCCATAACACTAAGCGCGTCGTCCGGCGGGGGGGAGTCAACATATTTGCCGATTTGCCATTCCTGCCAGTCCAGTTCGTCAAGGCCGCCGTCTGAGTATTGAATTTCAATGGTGCGATGGGTCTCATCCAGAGCTACCACCTCAAAGCTTGTGCTGGAATGGCGAGGCCTGTACCAAGCGCCGATTTCGGGTGAGTGCAACATCTTTGTGGCTCCTAATTAAGGGAGTACAAAAAATAAGCTAACACGTTACTTTGGATTGCGCCCATTTCTGCGACGAACGTCGTTGTATGGAAAATTTGGATATGTCAAAGGAAAATAAAAGAAGCGCTTGGAATGAGCAGCAATGTTAGTGTTTCTTGACAAATTTACGAAAGGCCGCGTATTTTCACGATCTTTCTGCAGCGGGGCACTCCTATGGCCAACGGTGAAACGGTTGAAAGGATACTAAAGGCGGCGACTATTCTTTTTGCCGAGCGTGGATTTGCGGAAACTTCGCTGCGAACGATTACGGGATTGGCTGATGTTAATCTCGCCGCAGTGAATTACCACTTTGGTACAAAAAAATCGCTGATTCAGGCGGTTTTTAGTCAATTTCTCACACCGTTCTGCCGCGAGTTGGAGCGACGGCTGAATGAAATGGAAAGTACCTTAGCTCCAGGACAAGTGCCTGGAGTGGAGCGGCTGTTGCGTATCCTGATCGATTCTTTGACTGAGTCAGTGAGTTCTATCAACGAAAAACCTCAGCGATTCATGCGCTTATTAGGGCTTGCCTACACGCAAGCGCAACAACACCTCAGAACTTATCTATCGCATAGTTATGGTGCCACCTATAACCGCTATACTGGCTGGCTCAAAAAAACGCAGCCGGATTTGGATCCGGTCGTTTTTTATTGGAGACTCAATTTTATTCTCGGGGCGTCCATTTTTACGCTGGGAAGTTTTGAATCAATTCAGGCGATTCTCAAAGAAGACCACAAGGTTGATACAGATATGAATCAGGCGTTGGTATATTTGGTGGACGGTCTGAGCGGGTTGTTGAGCAGTCCGAGCGGACTTTCCGATGGCTGATTATCCCCTGGGTCCCGTTGTTTTGGATGTCGCCGGGACAGAACTTCTCCAGGAAGAGGCGGAAGTGTTGCAGCATCCCCAGGTTGGTGGTGTGATTTTTTTTCGTCGCAACTTCGAGTCACCGGAGCAGCTCGTTCATCTTGTTCACAGCATTCGCGCTTGCCGCCCGAATCTGCTGTTGGCGGTCGATCAGGAAGGTGGACGGGTTCAACGTTTCAAGGATGGCTTTACCCGGTTGCCTTCATTGCAAATCGTTGGCGATTTGTATGAAAAGTTTCCAGACAAAGGTATCTCGGTCGCGCAGGAGCTCGCGTGGTTGATGGCGGCAGAGATTCGCGCCTGTGGCTTGGATGCCAGCTTCGCCCCCGTTATCGATGCCGATGATTCGTTCAGTTCCGTTATTGGGGACCGCGCTTTCAGTCGGGATCTCACCAGCGTCGCCTCTCTTGGTAAGGCCTATATAGAAGGTATGGCTGGTGCCGGCATGTCCGCCACGCTGAAGCATTTCCCTGGTCATGGCGCCATCGAAGAGGATAGCCATGAAGAACTGCCGGTGGATGAACGTAGTTTCGATGAGGTTTGGCAGTCAGACATGTCACCATTCCGTGCACTATTGCCATTGGCGGACGCGGTGATGCCTGGCCATCTTCTATTTTCCGCCATAGATCCTAATCCAGTGGGTTTTTCGCCTTTTTGGTTGCAGAAAGTGCTGCGCCAGCAGCTTAATTTCGGTGGCATTATTTTTAGTGATGATTTGTCGATGGAAGGCGCAGCTGTTATTGGCGATCACCGCGACCGTGCCGAGGCGGCGCTGAGTGCAGGTTGTGATGCAGTGTTGGTGTGCAATCAACCCAGGCGTGCCATTGAAGTCATCGAGCGCTTGAATGCGGTGGCCTATCCGACAAATGATCGTTTACGACGGATGAGGGCAAAAGGCATAGCGCCTGCGGAATCTCTGGCCGCCCTGCAGCGGACTGCCCGTTGGCAAGCCGCTTATGCGCAGGCGTCTGAACTGCTTCACAGTGCTTGAGAGACTTGTCAGATACTTCGCAACTTGTGAGTGCAGCTCTCCCAGGGCCCCTGAATATGGCTCCATAGCGCCGCTTGTTGAATAATTGGCTTTCTCCAGTGGCTTCTATATACTGCGCGCCTCACTTTTTTGCCCTATCTCCCGTTCACGTGGCCTTTGGTAGGGGTCACCACTGAAATAAGGACAACCTGATGCCTCAAATCACGCTTCCCGATGGTTCGCAACGCAGCTTCTCTGACCCGATTACGGTCATGGAATTGGCTCAGGCTATAGGCCCTGGACTTGCCAAGGCGACTCTGGCGGGTGTGGTGGACGGTAAGACCGTTGATGCCAGTTATCGAATCGAGCGGGATGCGACGGTTTCCATCATTACCGACACATCGGTTGTAGGGCTGGATGTTATTCGGCATTCGAGCGCCCATCTTCTCGCTCAGGCGGTCAAGCAGCTGTTTCCTGATGCGCAGGTGACCATAGGCCCTGTCATTGATGACGGCTTTTACTACGACTTTGCCTACAAGCGTCCCTTCACTCCAGAAGACTTGACTGCGATAGAGCAGCGCATGAATGAGCTGGTCGAGCAGAACATGCCGGTGCAGCGACGCGTCCTATCG
>JBQGED010000470.1:0-2655 GCA_052039425.1 Sphingobacterium griseoflavum
AATCGAACAAAGGTTTCAACTAACAACACCACCTGTAACAACTTGTAATCAAGGAACGTTCCGTCTTATCGATATCCGTTTCGATTAAGCGCGTCACCTCAAAAGGAATAGAACATGAGTTTGATCAAAACACTCAAGTGCGGAGTCGCTGTCATTTTCAGTCTGCACTACCCCGGAGCCATCGCAGTTCAAGAAGCACAGAATTTCGCGCCGCCAAGCCAGAGTTTTACAGATGAATTCTTCGTTAATTTGATTTCAGGTCAAGTGTCACCCACTTTATCCACAGTGTCCATTGGTGGCGACCTGGGCTTAAGTCACAGCATTGCGATTTATGCCAATGACTTTGACGGAGATAATGGATATACCGATAAATTCACCGGCTTTATCAGAAGCGTCGAAGTAGGTGAAAACATTTTGGTCGATCCGAATACGGTATGTCAGTATTTTTCCGTTATGCGCGCGCACTCCCCAGTAGCAACAGCTGATTTCAAGGTAATGCGTAAGGTTGACAATAAAGTCGCGTGTTATCCAGGAGTGGATCTCAGCGGAGGGTACTATTATGAACCTCTGGGAGACGTTCGGCACAAATTAGAAATCATCAATAACGGGACAAAACTAAAGTGGACAACGGAGAATGGCACAGAGATTTTTTTTGAAAGAGCCGCGAATATCTCCGATGGAAGAGCAGAGGGGCGTATCGAAAAAATAATCTATCCGAATGGCCTGACCGTGACTATAGGCCCATCCCGAGTAACAACCAACACAGGTTATCAGCTGAAGTACATCCACGAAGGCTCTGCGTGGTACAAAGTACCTCGATACATCAAAGCAATTAATAACGCCGTTGAGCCGTGCTCGACAGCATTAAATGATGCCTGTAACCATTTGGAGCACGATTGGCCCACTGCCGAATTCATATGGCCTAGTAATATGCCGATGACGATGATGAGCGGCGAAAACATTTTCAAAGTAATTGGACCAGGCGGGGAGGAAACACATTATAAATACGCGGCCCATGACTTATCTCTTCAGGGAGAATTGGGAGAGCAAGTTTTTGTTGGCAGTCCCGTTAATAGAAAAATATCGCCGAGGCTTGTAGGAATCAAACCTGCTTACAGCGATGAGTTTGTGTACCAGTATCAGTATAAAAACAATTTTATGCTGGACAAAATCGAAACTGATCTCGGCAGCGGCATTCGTGCAGAGTACAACTGGTGGAATTTAAAGGGTGAAGCGGGAATTATCACCAAGGCGTTTGGCCCAGCGGGTTCCGCTGTCTACTCTATTGCTAAAGAGAGTGGTCAAAATTTTTATTCACAGTCGGTGCGCAGTGGCAGGGAAACAGTGACCGTCGAAACGAATATGCATATTCCAGGAAGTCCGAATTCCTCAAGAATTTCTAACAAGGGCGCATTCGGCTATCTTTTAGGATACTCCGGTTTTATTAATCAGTTTAGGCCCGTTGGGGGAAGTGTTCAGTATGAATACGAATATTCTCGCCACAATGTTATACGAATTGGGGCACAAGATTTGAACTCTGGTCTGATTTATAAACTCGGTGAAATTGAATATCCACCCTCCGGCTCATGCAATCCTAAAACCTGCAATAAACCAATTTGGACATCGGATGCAAAGGGTGCCAAAACTCATTACACCTATCATGCACAATCCGGCCAAGTGGAAAGTATCACCTACCCAGCCGACCGCAAAGGAGTCGCTCCGCAAACTCGATATACATACGAGCAGAAATACGCTACTTATTATCGTGATGGTGAATCTTCTCTAAGTCGGGCAGAAACCCCAATTTGGCTTCTGACAAAAGAATCCTATTGCCGCACTAGCGCATCAACTGCAAACACGCCTGAAGGCACGTGCACTAAAGTGGGTGACGAGGTCGTTACCACCTATGACTACGGACCGGAGTCTGGCGCCAACAATCTTCACCTCCGAAGCATCACCATTACAGCGGATGGGAAAGCCAGGAAAACCTGCTTTGCTTACGATATTTACGGCAACAAAATCGGCGAGACGCATCCGCAAGGAACGTCTCTCGATTCAAATAGCTGCCCTACTAATTAATAAGCTACGGCAATACAAGGACTAACAAATGAAATATCAAAGGACTTTTTCCCGAACGGTTTTGTTTAGCTATTGTTTAGCGTTACTGCTCTTAACACCTTTTAGTGAGGCTTTAGCAGAACAACAACCTGGTCCTTACACCAATGCAACCCGCTATAACGCTTCCGGCCAGGTCATTGGTGTTATCCGATCGGCCCCGGAGATTGGGAAGTCTTTTCCGGCAACGCGCAACACCTATTTTCCAAATGGCCTGCTCCACATAGTGGAGGAAGGCTATTTAACCAGCTGGCGCGATGAATCAGTGCATCCAAAAGACTGGGGGAGCTACTTCGAAGTAATCAAGAAAATCACCTATTCATACGATACCAACGGTAGAAAAAAGACTTCCAGTGTTTCTGGTACTGATGACGCTATCGTCTCGCTGACGGAGTACAGCTATTATCCTACAGGCGAGTTAAAATGCCGAGCCGTTCGCATGGGCCTTTCGGAAACTGGTGACGCCTGCTCACCCCAAAATGACCCTACCCACGGATGGGATAGAGTGACCATGTTTAAATATAACGGGCACGGAGACAT
>JBQGED010000471.1:0-13301 GCA_052039425.1 Sphingobacterium griseoflavum
TGTTGTTTGAGGACGGCCAGTTGGTGCACGAAGGCGACCCGCTATTCGTGATCGATCCCCGCCCCCATGAGGCGCAGCTACAACGGGCGGAAGCTGAACTGACCACCGCTCGCTCGCGGGAGCGCCTCACCCGGGACGAACTGGAGCGTGCGCGCCAGCTTCTCGAAAACAAATTGATTTCCCGCAGCATCTACGACAACGCCGCCAGTGATCACCAGGTCGCCCAAGCCAGCGTGCAAGCGGCGGAAAGCGCGGTGAATCAGGCGCGTTTGAATGTGGAATACGCCCATGTGCGGGCGCCGATTTCCGGCCGCGTCGGCCGCGCTGAACTCACCGTCGGCAACGTCGTTGGAACTGGTGCCACCGCGCCGGTGTTGACCACCATAGTGGCGGACGATCAGCTTTACGCGGAATTCAATGTGGACGAGCAGACGTACATCCGCTCCGTGCGCCGCATTCAGCAGCAGGAGGAAATGCCGGTGGAATTAACCCTCGCCGGTGATGACGCTCAGGTGTATCGCGGTCGCATTCACGCTTTCGATAACAAGTTAGATGTGGCGAGCGGCACCATCCGCGCGCGGGCCATTTTCAGCAATACCGACGGCGCCCTCACGCCCGGCATGTACGCCAATATTTCCATGGGTTCCCCCAACACCCAGGCATCATTGCTGGTGCCTGATCGCGCCATAGGCACCAATCAAAACCGCAAATTTGTGTACGTGGTGGACGGACAAAATACCGTGCAATACCGCGAAGTCACTTTGGGCAACCACTTCCAGGCCCACCGGGTAATTCTCTCCGGTGTTGAGGCCGGTGAGCGTATCGCGGTGAACAGCCTTGCGCACCTGCGCCCCAGTGCAGTGGTCAATCCGGTGAACGTCACCACGCTCAACCATCAGCTGGCCGCGCAATAGCGGCCAGCGCCCTTCTTTTCCGCCGTCCAGCTACAAGCAGGAACGCTTATGAACATTTCCAGATTTTTTGTTGATCGCCCCATTTTTGCCGGCGTGATTTCCCTGCTGATTTTTATCGCGGGTACCATCGCCATGTTCCAGTTACCGATTTCCGAATATCCCGAAGTATCGCCACCCTCCGTGGTAGTCAACGCCTCATATCCAGGCGCCAACCCCAAAGTTATCGCCGAAACCGTGGCGCGTCCGCTGGAAGAACAAATGAGCGGCGTGGAAAACATGCTCTATATGTTTTCCCAAGCCACCACTGACGGGCGTATGACGCTCACCGTGACTTTTAAAATTGGCACCGATCCCGATCTTGCGCAGCAAATGGTGCAAAACCGCGTATCGCAAGCACTGCCGCGCCTGCCGGACGTCACCCGCCAAACCGGCGTCACCGTGGTAAAAAGTTCGCCCGATTTGACCATGGTGGTGCATTTGATTTCGCCAGATAAACGTTACGACGAACTTTATCTGCGCAATTACGCTTTGATGAATGTAAAAGATGAATTGGCCAAAGTGGCCGGTGTCGGCATGGTGCGATTGTTCGGTTCCGGCGACTACGCCATGCGCATTTGGCTCGACCCGGAAAAAATTGCGGAGCGCAATCTCACCGCCAGCGACATCACCAACGCGGTGCGCGAACAAAATGTGCAGGTTGCCGCGGGCATTATCGGCGGCGCGCCGGTGAGTTCCTATGTCGATGTGCAACTGCCGGTCAATGCCAAAGGCCGCTTGGAAAATGTGGAAGAATTCGGCGAAATCATTATTCGCGCCGGCGCCAACGGCGAAATCACCCGCTTGAGAGATGTGGCCCGCGTGGAATTGGGCGCTGCGGAATTCAGCTTGAATTCCATGTTGAATAACCAACCGGCCGTTGCGATTCCGATTTTCCAGGCGCCTGGTGCCAACGCCATTCAAATTTCTGAAGGCGTGCGCAAAACCATGGCGGAATTGAAGGAGCGTTTTCCCCAGGGCGTGGATTACGACGTGGTCTACGATCCGACAATTTTTGTGAAAGACTCCATCAAAGCCGTGATTAAAACGCTGCTGGAAGCGCTCGCTCTGGTGGTGATTGTGGTAGTGGTGTTTCTACAAACCTGGCGCGCGTCGATTATTCCCCTGCTCGCGGTGCCGGTTTCCATCGTCGGTACTTTTGCGTTGATGTGGGCGTTTGGATTTTCCATCAATACGCTGTCGCTGTTCGGTCTGGTGCTCGCCATCGGCATCGTCGTGGACGACGCCATCGTGGTGGTGGAAAACGTCGAGCGTAATATTGAAGAGGGGCTCACCCCACTCGCCGCTACCTATAAAGCCATGCAGGAAGTGAGCGGTCCGATTATCGCGATTTCGCTGACACTGGTGGCGGTGTTTGTGCCGATTGCGTTTGTCAGCGGTTTGACCGGCCAGTTTTACAAACAATTTGCCTTGACCATCGCGATTTCCACAGTGATTTCAGCCATCAATTCGCTGACCTTGAGCCCAGCGCTTGCCGCGCTTTTATTAAAAGGCCACGACGCGCCCAAAGACCGGTTGACGTTGATGATGGACAAAGTGTTTGGCCGTTTTTTCCACTGGTTCAACCGCAGTTTCGGCCGCGCTTCCGGCAGCTATTCCACGAGTGTGGGAAAAATGCTTGGACGCAAATCCCTGGCCGTAGGTATTTATGTGGTGCTGTTGGCGATTATCGGTGTCGGCTTCAATACCATTCCCAAAGGTTTTGTGCCGGCACAGGACAAACAATATCTGATCGGTTTTGCACAATTACCGGATGGCGCCACTCTGGTGCGCACGGAAGCAGTGATTCGAGAAATGGGTGAAATCGGCTTGGCGGAACCCGGAGTGGAAAGCTCTGTGCAATTTCCCGGTTTGAGCATCAACGGCTTTACCAACAGCGCCAGCGCAGGAATTGTCTTCCTCGCTTTGGAGTCCTTCGATAAACGCACCGACGAAGCGCTCTCCGCTGGCGCTATAGCGCAGAAACTCCAGGCGAAATACGCCGGCATCGAAGAAGCGTTTATCGCGATTTTTCCACCGCCACCCGTGCGCGGGCTCGGCACCACTGGCGGATTTAAATTGCAGATCGAAGACCGCGCGGGACTCGGCTACGAAAAACTCGCCGAGGTCGTTACCCAGGTGCAACAGAAAGCCTGGCAACGCCCGGAGTTGGTCGGTGTGTATTCCAATTACAAAATCAATGTACCGCAACTCTACGCGGACGTGGATCGCACCAAGGCTAAACAACTGGGGCTGAACATCAAAGACGTTTTCGACACCATGCAGATTTATCTGGGCTCGCTCTACATTAATGATTTCAACCAGTTTGGCCGCACTTATCAGGTAATCGCCCAGGCGGACGCGGAATTTCGCGGCACTGCTGGCGACGCGCTGAATTTGAAAGTGCGCAACAACAAAGGCGAAATGGTACCGCTGGGTTCGGTGCTGTCTATGCAGGAGAGTTACGGCCCTGAAAGCGCCACCCACTACAACGGCTACCTCGCTGCGGATTTAAACGGCAACGCCGCGCCCGGTTATTCCAGTGGTCAGGCGCAGGATGTCATCAGCGAAATTCTCGCCGAAACTCTGCCGCCCGGAATGGTATTCGAGTGGACCGATCTCACTTATCAACAAGTGCTGTCCGGCAATACCGCGATTTATATTTTCCCGCTGTGTCTGCTGCTGGTATTTCTGGTACTCGCGGCACAGTACGAAAGTCTGGCGCTGCCGCTGATCGTAATTTCCATTGTGCCGCTGTCTATTCTCTCCGCCTTATTCGGTGTGTGGGTTACCGATGGCGACAACAATATTTTTACTCAGATCAGCTTATTTGTGCTCGCCGGTCTCGCCAGTAAAAATGCCATTTTGATCGTCGAATTTGCCCGCGAACTGGAGCAGCGCGGCATGGCGACGTATCAAGCCGCCATCACTGCCAGCCGTATGCGCTTACGCCCGATTTTGATGACATCCTTTGCATTCATCATGGGCGTGGTGCCTATGGTGTTTTCCACCGGCGCGGGTTCTGAAATGCGTAACGTCATGGGCATAGCGGTGTTCGCCGGCATGTTGGGCGTCACTTTTTTTGGCCTATTTTTCACGCCCATCTTTTATGTATTGCTGCGCAAATTAGAGGGCAATCGCAGTTACTACATTGCACAAAAAGCGGAATTTTCCGCCCCAGTACCCACGCCGACAGGAGCGCACTCATGAACATGAGACTTTTTGCTAAAACCGTGCCGGCGTTAGCGCTGGCCACTCTGCTTGTCGCGTGCAGCGGATTTAAAAATGTCGACAAAGCCCCGCAACAGGCGCAGCTCAATTTGCCGGAACAATTCAATCTGGTGGCCGGCGTCCACACCCAGCAACCCGTTGCCGCTTGGTGGGCGCAATTGCAAGACGAGACGCTTAAACAATTGGTCGATGATGCACTCAGACGCAATCACGATATTCGCATTGCCCAGGCGTCTCTTGCAGAGGCGCGCGCGCTCTTGCGTAACACCCAACTCAGCCGCTTGCCAAACGTGCAAGCCAAAGTGGCAAGCCGGCGTGAAAAAACCAGCGAGGATCTGCTGGAGTCCAATGCGGAGACCATCAGTGAAACCTTCCAAGCCGGTTTTGATGCCAGTTGGGAGCTGGATCTTTTCGGCCGGGTACACAATCAGGTGCGCCTCAACAAAGCCCAATTCGCCGCCCGGGAAGCCGATTTACGCGCGGCGCATGTGAGTGTCGCGGCGGAAGTGGCGGCGACTTATATCAGCCTGCGCGGCCAACAATATTTGCTGCAGGTGGCGGAGGACAGCGCACGCATTCAGGGCGAAAGTCTCGCCCTTACCCAGCGATTTGCTGAAGTGGGTCGCGGCGATGAATTGGACAGCGCCCGCGCCGAAGCGCAATTGGAACTGACCCGCGCGGCCATTCCCAGCCTTCACGCGCGTATCGACTTGAGCATCAACCGCCTCGCAGTGTTGAGCGGTGTAGCGCCGGAGACGCTGCGAGTGCGCCTCGCAACACCTCAGCCTTTGCCTTCACTGCCGACGACACTCGCAGTCGGCGATCCCCTCAGCCTGCTGCAACGCCGCCCGGATATTCAAGCGGCGGAACACGCATTAAAAGGCGCGGTGGCGGAGTACAACGTGCGCGTGGCGGATTTGTATCCGCGCATCAGTCTGGATGGTAGCTTGGGTTATTTGTCCACGGATTGGTCGCGCCTGGGCGAGGAACCGACGGAAACCTTTGTGTTTGCTCCAACCATCCGCTGGGCGGCATTTAATCTCGGTCGGGTGCAGGCGCAAATAAATGCCGCCGATGCGCGAGCGCAAGCGCGTTTGGCGCAATTCGAGCAGAGTGTGCAGCGCGCGCTGGAAGAAACGGATAATGCCCTGCAGAATTTCAGCCGCGAAGAAGAACGCCGCTCAACCCTGCAACAAGCCGCCCGCGCCAGCTCCCAAGCCGCGCGTTTTGCCCGCCAGAAATTTGAAATCGGCAGCGGCGATTTTTACAGCGTCCTGGACGCCGAACGCTCGCAACTCGATATCAACGCGCAACTTGCGCAAAGTGAAACTCAATTGCTGCTTAACTTGATCGCGATTTACAAAGCGTTAGGTGGCGGTTGGGAGACACATGCGGGAAATGCGCAGTTGAGTTTGAGTTTTTAGATGAATTGGACATGGACGGTGTGAAGAGGGATGTATGAGTTCGGAAGTTATATGTGCTTTCTATGAAGTCGATAGGATTTCTCACATACTGTCCTCGTCATCCACTTCTTATTTATCCTTCTTCCACATGAAGACCCAAGCAGGGATACCGTTGATGGCTTCACGAACTTGCCAGTGCAAATATGAACACCTCTACGGTTTATGGCCTCAAAAGTTGGATATAAATTTCAGTCGAGCTTTTACCACATCTGGCCGATCAACAATTCCCGGTAAAGAATTGTCTAGCCCTGGATGAGCAAGCAAAGACCTGCATTGCTCACTGAGGTACGCTCTTATTTCAGTTGGGGCGTCATAAAGCTCTCGTTCGATTCCAGTTCTATGTTCGAGCACAAAGAATAGATCTTCTAAATCGTGAGCAAATATGTCGTTATTTCCGCGTCCATGCCACGCTTCAATTTTGGTTCCGAGAAAATAAACTGGATCGGCCACCCTGATACTCAAATCTTGGTTCAGCTCTTTCGTCCATGCCGTCTCTATAGTTTGGTAATACCATCGATTACTAAAGCCAAGCACATTTTCATCGGCTGGCATAGCATCGACAATTAAATTCTGGCCGCGATAGAGTATTGTCCAGCGACAGATAGGAGCGTTGAACGACTGATCATGCCGAAATCCTAGCACTCGCATCCGATCTTCAAACTCCGGAAATCCTCCGATGACGTTGAGATCGATGACGAAATCAATGTCTTCAGTCATTCTTGCGCCATGGGCGGCTACAGGGTCCACCAAAAGTGCTGTGACGGCGCCCCCAACAAAAACCACTTGATCGCGCAAATCTTGTAGGCTCTCAGCAACTGCCGCTATTTGATCAATGCCTACAGGGGTCATGAATGAAGCTCCATAATCCTGTCGTGAAGTATCTCTTTAGCAATTTTTAATTCCCGGGGTTTTCCTGTTCTGATCACTTCAATCATGGAAAGCATGATGTATAGATCGTCGTCACGCATCGAAGCATATGGAACTCCTGGATACAGAGGTTCAAGCAACTCTCCTTGAGCCTCACCTCCTGCAGCGGCCCAAACAAGCGGAATTTCGAGAGGTACCATCGACGAGCGTACGAGAGGGCAGTTCCATCCAGTCGGAATTCCACGTCCAAAGCCTGTTTTGGCTGCCGGAAAAACGTAACGAACCCCGTAAAGTATAAGGTCGCGCAATCCCTGGCGCTGGAGAGAGTAGTGTTTTTTATTGTGGGACCACTGATCACTGTCGGTAAGAGCTCGCTCAGCGATCAAGCCTGCATTTAACAGCCGCTGGAGCGACCGCGAAAGATCGGCTGGACTGCGGGACAGGCTTTCAGCCAAGTCACGCACAGTGCTGCTGGGGGCTCTTATAAGTTCGCCAGATCCCACTAAACGCAATGCTCGTTCATTCAGTCCTAGTTTGAGAGCTACCACAATATCTAAAGGTTTAAGGGCTTCCATGAAGCTTTGTCTCATGTTTCGGAATCTGAAACAAATGTGATACTGATTTAGCATTCCGTCAAGGATTTCGTCCGAATGCTTCAGACCGCCCCCTACCCACTCGGCCCCCTCTCGATTGTTCACCCAACGCCAAATAGCCCATAATCACCCGGTCCCAACCCGCCATCCCGGCGCCTCTCGGCGACGGAAGTGTCAATCAAGGTGCCATCCTATGATCCAACTCAAGGTCAACGGCCAAACGCTTTCCCTCGATATAGACCCCAATATGCCCCTGCTCTACGCCCTGCGTGACGTGGCCCACCTGACCGGCACCAAATTCGGTTGCGGTTTGGGTTTGTGCGGCGCGTGCACGGTGCACCTCAACGGTGTCCCGGTGCGTTCTTGCATTACGCCGGTTTCTGCGGTGAAGGATCAACCGGTGACCACCATCGAAGGACTGGCCAAAGATGGCGAGCCTCATCCGCTGCAAAAAGCGTGGGTGGAGCATAAAGTCGCTCAGTGCGGCTACTGCCAGTGCGGCCAGATCATGAGTGCTGCCGCGCTGTTGCAACAAACGCCCACGCCCACCGAAACGGAAATTGAAAATTACATGCAGGGCAATATCTGCCGCTGCGGCACTTATCCGCGCATCAAGCAGGCCATACAAACGGCAGCGGTAATGATTCAGGAAGTGAAATCTGCGAAGGGGGCTGTGTAATGGAATCGATTATTCAGATCAACCGACGGGATTTTCTTGCCAAACTCGGTCTTGGTACCGGTGCTCTGGTAATTGGCAGTGGTCTTCCGGGCATTGCCTTGGCGGCGGTCAATGCGCCCGTGGGCGAGGTAACGCCAACCAATGCGCTGGGTTATTTCGTGAGCATCAGTCCGGACGGCACAGTGGACATCATCTGCCACCGCATGGAAATGGGTCAGGGCATTAATACCAGCGTGCCGCAGATTATCACCGACGAATTAGAAGCGGACTGGTCGCGGGTGAAAGTGACCCTGGGTAAGGCAGACGCGCGCTACGGCAATCAAAGCACCGGCGGCTCCGCTTCCATCCGCAAATTTTTTGCGCATATCCGCCAGATGGGTGCAGTGGCGCGAGATATGTTGGAGCAAGCGGCGGCGAATCGCTGGAATGTGGATAAATCCGCGGTTAAAGCACAACAGCATTTTGTGGTGAACAGCAAAACTGGCGAAAAACTGGCGTTTGGCGATCTGGCGGCGGAGGCGGCGACATTGCCGATGCCCGATCCGACCAAAGTGCGCCTGAAAAATCCCAACGAATTCCGCCTGATCGGCAAAGACGTGAAATTGACCGGCCACGACAATATCGTCCAAGGAAAAGCGATTTACGCTCAGGACGTGCAAGTGCCGGACATGCTGATCGCGACCATCGAGCGCCCGCCTGTGGTAGGCGGCAAGGTGAAATCTTTTAACGACGCTGAAGCGAAAAAAGTTAAAGGTGTCGTCGCGGTCGTGCGATTGAAGGACCGGTCTATACCGGTGGGGATGACCCCGGTTTCCGGCGTCGCCGTGCTCGCCACCAATACCTGGGCGGCGCTGGAAGGCCGCAAAAAACTCAAAGTGGAATGGGATCTGGGCAGCAACGCTAGCCACAATTCCGAATCCTATAAACAGGAACTGTCCGCGCGCGTGCGCGAACCCGGCGCGGTGGTGCGCGGCAAAGGCAAGGTCAACGATCACAATTACAATCCCGAGCGCACGGTGGAAGCGGTTTACACCATGCCATACCACCACCATATGTCCATGGAACCCCCAGCGGCCACGGTCCAGATTAAAGACGGAAAATGCACAGTCTGGGCCGGTACGCAAACGCCGCAGTGGTGTAAAAGCCTTGTGCTTGCGGAATTAGGGTTTAATCCGGAAAAAGACGGCGACAAAGTCGAAGTGAATACCACGCTTATGGGCGGCGCCTTCGGTCGCAAAGGCAAAAATGATTTTGTTCTGGAAGCCGTGGAGTTGGCAGTGGCAACAGGCAAGCCGGTGAAAGTGATTTGGTCCCGCGAGGACGATGTCAAACATGGTTATTACCACTCCATCGCCGCAAATTATTGCAAAGCGGAAATCACCGATAAAAAAGGTGCGGATTTCTGGGTACAGCGTGTCGCACATCCCCCTATCGGTTGGACCTTTGATGGCAAATCCGATGTGCCAGCGGATGGCCTGCTGGCTCAGGGTTTCGCTGATATTCCATTTGCTCTGAACAATTTCAGCTGCGAAACGCAAAAAGCCTCCACCCATGTGCGCATCGGCTGGTTCCGCGCCGTGCAAAATCTGCACAACGCATTTGCCCTCGCCAGTTTTGTCGACGAACTCGCGGTTAAAGCCGGCATCAGCACGCGACAGATGTGGCTGAATTTATTGGGCGAAGACCGTTTAGTAGATCCGCGCAAAGAGGGGTTTGCCGGCTGGGGAAATTACGACCAGCTCACCGATGATTACGCGGTGGATACGCGCCGCATGAAAAATGTCATCAATGTGCTGGTGGAAAAAACCGGGCTGGAGAAAAAGCTGCAGGAAAACGAAGGCTGGGGTCTCGCCTTTTCCAACAGTTTTAATTCCTACAGCGCCGCCGCCACCAAAGTGCGCGTAAAAGACAACAAAGTCGAAGTATTGGAAATGCACACCGCCATCGATTGCGGTTTGGTGATTACGCCGGACCGCGTGCGCTCGCAAATGGAAGGCGCCATGATTATGGGACTCTCCATGGCGCTGTACAGTCAGATCACTATTAAAGACGGTGCCATCGAACAATCGAATTTCCATGATTACCAAGTGGCGCGCATGCCGGAAATTCCTCCGCTGCGTGTGCATCTGATCGAATCCGACAAAGCACCCGGCGGCGTGGGCGAACCCGGTCTGCCGGCGGTGGTGCCGAGCATTACCAACGCGATTTATCACGCATCCGGCGTCCGCGTGCGCGATTTACCCGTCAATAAAACTCTGAAGGTGTGACGGACTGCGTCCACCTTTTTTATTTTCTGGATCATTTTTATTTTTCATCAATACGGCGATCATCATGACCAATAACAATTCTCGCGCTTTTTTACTTTCCGCCAGCTTGCTGCTGACACTGTCCGCTTGCAGCAAAGAAGAAACACCGGCAGCCACACAAACTTCACCGCAACCAGAACCCGCTCCGGCGCAAGTCGAAAGCGCACCTGCGGCAACAACCAGTTGGACCTGCCCCGCGCAACCGGGCACAGCACCCAGCGGCGAATTGGTGGCGCAACGTGTTCCGGGCGGTGAAAGCACCCGCGGTGAACCTGGCCTTTATGAAGGCCCTGTCTGGCTCGGCGACAGTTTGTATTTCTCCGATTTTACGTTCAGCCAAGGTTTTCCATCACGCATTCAAGCACTGCGGCCCGATGGTAGTGTCATCACCGCCATCGACAACAGCGGCAGCAACGGTTTGGCTGCAGGTAGCGACGGCTCCCTGCTCGCCGGCACCCACGATCGCAAAGCGCTTTCGCGCTACAACCCAAGCACCGGGGAGCGTGAAATTCTGGTTAACGAGTTCAATGGCAATCCCTTTAACTCACCCAACGACCTGACCGAGTCCGCAAACGGCATTATTTATTTCACCGACCCCGCCTACCAACGCGACGCCGCACCCGGTGGCCAGGAAAAAACCCGTGTGTATCAATTCGACGGCCGTACGGTCACCGTCATAGATGACACTATTGAAAACCCCAACGGCATCTCTTTATCGCCCGACCAAAAAACGCTTTATGTCGCTGGCGGCACGGTTGTGCGCGCCTATCCCATTGAAAACGGCGTAGTCGGCGCAGGCCGCGATATTCTCAACGTCGACACCCCGGATGGTATGGCGGTAGATTGTTTGGGCAACCTCTACATCACAGAACACACCAAGCAACACATTCGCGTGATTACGCCGGCGGGAGAAGAAATCGCCAAAAGCAAAGTAGATGCAAATATCACCAACGCGGCCTTTGGTGGGCCGGAGCGTAAGACCTTGTTTATTACAGGGGCTGGGGCGATTTGGAAATTGGAACTGGATGTAGCCGGATTTCCGTATTGATGATTGAGTCTATATATTAATTTCTCGCTTTAGCCGGCATCCAAATAAATTTTTCTTTGCAAATTTGGCTGCCGGTTTTCCAACTACTTTTCCCTTCTTATATTGTCCCCGCATACGCTATACGCCAGCACAAAGGCGTACTCTGCAAAGGAACAGATGCCCAGCCTCCCAGAGCGGGAATTTTACACCACCAAAATGTGAATATTTTACAGAATGGTGCGAATCGTCAGATCTATGCTCTTTACACCATCATAAATCCCGCTAATAACGCAGTGGAGAAGGAGCTTCTTATGAAAAGCCTACTACCGACATGTGAGTCTAATGATCGCCGGATATTCATTAAAGGCCTAGGAGCCGTAAGTCTTAGCCTTGTCAGCGCCACGCTATTTGGTGGCTGTGAATCGTTGATAGAGAAGATCAAAAACCGTCCTATCCGCCGCCGGCTGCGCACGGGATCTGCTGCGGTAGACAACGATATCGCAATTTATAACGCGGCGGTCGCCGCAATGAAGGCTTTGCCCAGCGGCGATCCACGCAGTTGGACTGCGCAGGCTGCCATCCACGGCAGTGCCGCGGGCGGATTTAATTTATGTCAGCACGGCACACAGCACTTTTTTTCCTGGCATAGGGCTTATCTGTTTTATTTTGAACAAATCTGTCGCAACCTTACGGGGGAACCCAATTTTGCACTGCCTTACTGGAATTGGAATCAAAATCCCGATGTGCATTCTGCATTTCTGGACAGCAGTTCCGCGCTGTTTGATGGAACGCGGATCAACACCAGTGTTGCCGGTGAAAGCAACTTTACCAATGCGACTCTGAATACCATTTTCGAGGATGGCAATTTCTTTACCTTTGGTTCTCAAATCGAGGGCACCCCGCATAACCGCGGTCATACTCGTATCGGCGGAACAATGGGCGGCGGCGGATCTGCGCGTGATCCTTTGTTCTGGATGCACCATTGCATGGTGGATTATTGCTGGGCGAAGTGGAATATAGAATTGGAAAATGACAATACCAACGACTCAGGATGGATCGGCACCACATGGGATCATTTTGTCGACGGCAATGGCAATGCCGCCAACATTACCGCCGGCGCCACTACTCTGATGCCATTGCTGAGTTATCGTTATGAATGCAGTACTGTGGGACGGTTTGGATGTCCATTGGATATTGCCAACCTCAGCGCCACTGAATTTAAAAGAATTGAAACCAGAATAAAAGCAGGTGCCGACGTACGCTTTGATATTAAGAAAAAGGTTTTCATCAGCCGATCACAACGACTTGCCACAAGTCGTCCAAGCCAATTGAGATCCAATGTCACCACAGAAGAATTTGCCAGCCTAGTGGATGCGGACACAGAAAACGATCGTGTGTTTCTCAGCATTGAATATGCAGATCTGCCCAAACAAAATGATTTTTTTGTGCGGGTTTTTATTAATCTGCCCGATGCAGATTCCCGCACCTCAACGCAAAGCGAACACTTCGCGGGTAGCTTTTCGTTTTTCGGCACAGAAACAGGAAATCCTTCGCGCCACCACGCGCACCAACCTGAATTTTTGATCAATGTCACGGACACCCTGAAAAAACTACGACGTATGGGCAAACTGCGCAATGGTGAACCCATTACACTACAACTGATCGCGATTCCAGAAGGTCAACGAGCTAGTCCGCGGGATATGGAGTTGCATCTGGTCGAGCTGGCATTTATCGTCAGCCCTATCACTATCAAGCGACGACTCTAAACGTTATGCGCCTACCCTTGATGATATGTGGTTTGTTCTACTGCTGGCAGGCAGCCGCTGGGGGGCTGCCTGCAACGGGGGGAATCAGAGTTCTCGATGATGAGCAACCGACACTCCGCTATAGCGGAAAAAATTTGGATAGGTCCTCTGGAGATAAATTCCTGCTCTTTGAAATTGTGGAAGTCATTAATCCGCAATCTGTTCCACTGAATTTTATCGTTAAGTATCGAGAGCCTGGAAAAGAGCCGGTTTATCTTGGCAGCTTCGCGTTGTATCCAGCTGACAATCCGGGGCGATTTATCGTTGCTACGCAAGACATGATTGAAGATGAAGGAGATGTACTGCTAAGTTTGGCGCCCACGGAACCGAAGGTTCAATCTGTTCGGCTGCTCGTGGGGCCTGTACATTTGGTCGACCAA
>JBQGED010000472.1:0-18153 GCA_052039425.1 Sphingobacterium griseoflavum
GTTAGCAGCGCCTGGACGCCTTAGCCCCACCCGGCACGCCTGTAACATGATTTCACGAAATTTCGCCGAGTTCTGTGAACTTATTTTCATAACGACTACAAAACCTCACCATACCGCTGATCCTTTGAGCTAAATTTATGAATCCAGGGAATATATTGTCGTCTCTTCCTCAGAATCTGCAGTCAGAAGTTTTTGAAGATATCGTCCGCTCACCCTCCGTCAGAATCGAGCGCATCTTGTCCAAGGGACATTCCTCGCCGAAAACAGGTTGGTATGACCAGGATGAGCATGAGTGGGTGATGGTGTTGGAGGGAAATGCTTCACTGGAATTTGAGGATGGCACTCGGTGTGATTTATCGGCAGGGGATTATCTCAATATTCCCGCGCACACCAAGCACAAAGTCGCCTGGACAGATCCGGATAAGGTGACGGTTTGGCTGGCGGTGTTTTATCGATAAAAAATGGGCTATCTATGTAGCCCATTTCCTTTCACGTGTTTTACGCCGTCACTTTTTCTAACGCCTGTGCTATGTCCGCAATAATATCGTCGATATGCTCGATGCCCACGGATATACGAACCAAATCTTCGGAAACCCCGGCGGATTTCAGCTCTTCGGCATTTAATTGCCGGTGAGTGGTGGTAGCGGGATGGCAGGCGAGGGATTTGGCGTCGCCGATATTCACCAAGCGCAAAATCATTTGCAGAGCATCAATAAATTGCGCGCCCGATTCTTTACCTCCTTTGATACCGAAACTCAGAATGCCCGATGCTTTTCCGCCGGTGATTTTTTGGCAGTTGGCATAATAGGGACTGTCTGATAGTGCTGCGTAATTTACCCAACTCACTTTCGGATGCTGACGCAGATAATTCGCCACCGCCAACGCATTTTCACAATGGCGCTCAATGCGCAGCCCCAGAGTCTCTAGCCCTTGCATAATCAAAAATGCACTGTGCGGCGACAGGGCCGAGCCCGTGTTGCGCAACGGCACCACGCGGCAGCGACCTATATAGGCGGCGGCACCTAAGGCGTCTGTATAAACCACATCATGATAAGAAGGATCCGGCTCATTGAGCATTGGGAAGCGTTTTTTATTGGCAACCCAGTCGAATTTTCCAGAATCAACGATGACGCCGCCAATTGTGGTGCCGTGGCCACCAATATATTTGGTGAGTGAATGAACGACGATATGCGCCCCAAGGTCAATCGGACGGCACAAATAAGGCGTGGCCACTGTGTTATCCACAATCAAGGGCACGCCATTGCGCTCGGCAATTTCGGCGAGATGTGCAATATCCACGATATTGCCGGCGGGGTTGCCGATGGACTCACAAAAAATTGCGCGGGTTTTATCGTCGATCAGAGCTTCCAGAGCATCGAATTGCGCGGCGTCTGCCATGCGCACGGTAATGCCCTGACGCGGCAAGCTGTGGGCAAATAAATTGTAGGTGCCGCCGTAGAGTTGGCTGGTGCTGACAATATTGTCGCCAGTGGAGGCAATACATTGAATGGCGTAGGTGATGGCGGCCATCCCGGAGGCTACAGTCAGTGCACCGATGCCGCCTTCCATCGCCGCCAGACGCGCTTCCAGCACCGCATTGGTGGGATTCATAATGCGCGAATAAATATTGCCTGCCACTTTTAAATCAAACAAATCGGCGCCGTGCTGGGTGTCATCGAAGGTAAAGGACGTGGTCTGGTAAATTGGCACAGCGGCGGCTTTGGTTGTGGGTTCGGAGGAATAACCCTCGTGCAGAGCAAGCGATTCTAATTTCATTATGTAATCCTCAGTAACGGTGAATGAGCGGGTGGAAAGTCTTACCCGGCATCAAAAGATGGGCATAGACCTCTACCGTTGCGGTAATGTTCAATGGCAGGAATCATACCTAACGCTATAAAGTAAGTAGATAGGAGGAGCCGTATTTCACATCTCGGTGGCAAATGCGCTGCGCGAAATTCAACAGAAAACCACTGTGCATAAAGCATAACAACATGAGCAGTTGGTCAGGGCTTGCCCTCCGGCGCATACTGGCGTTCCGTGAAGCGCATATCCAATCGCCGCATAAAGCAACTAAAGGGTCGATAAATTAATGGAAGAAAGTTGGGAAATTACACCGGCTAGCGTGGATGATGCCGGGGTCATTGCGCATATTTTGGTGAAATCCTGGCAGGTCGCTTATCGCGGCATTATGCCAGACGAGCTGCTGAACAATATTTCCGTAAAGCAGCGGGAAGACGGCTGGCGACAGCACCTGAAATCCACTGGTGAGGCTTATTTACTGCGTTCGCCCAGCATCGCTATCGGCGTAATCGAGATCAGTGATTTTCGTGATGCGATCCCTGAATTTTGCGGCTGGGGCGAAATTCCGGTGATTTATCTACTCCCGGAATATTATGGTTTTGGTTTGGGCGGTGTGCTGATGCAATTTGCGCTTGCATTACTCGCCGAACGCGGCCGGGAAGATGTCGGCATTTGGGTGTTGGATAAAAATGCGCGGGCGATAGGTTTTTATCAAAAACACGGCTTTGTACGCTCCGAACACCACAAAGTTCATAAGCCAACGGGACTTGTGGAGATTCTATTGATCAAACAATCGTGGAGGTGCGCATGAGCAACCAAGCGTATATCCAGGCCATTGATTTTATCCGCCACATGGATATATGCGCGCGATTCCGCGAGGATTCCTTTCGTGTCAGCTATCCCGACGGCGAGGAATGGCGGCAGCATTGGGATGAAACAGACTATCGCCAATGGATTGTCGCGCACGCGGCAAAATTCCCCGGTGGCGCGCAGCACTTATGGTGCAACGGCGAGATCATCGGGCAATTGGAATTTGCCTATCAGGAGGACTGGGGACATGTGAATCTGTTTTATCTGCGACCCGATAAACGCGGTTTGGGTTATGGCGCATTGCTACAGGAATTTGTAACGGATTTTTTGCGCGCTAAAGGTTGTTTATCCGTAACGCTGCGGGTCAGCCCGCGCAACCACCGCGCCATGGGTTTTTATAAAAAACACGGCTGGAAAGATACCGGGCCTGATGAACGTTATCCGCAGGTGCATCTTTATCGGCTTGAATTTTGACGCCCGCACCACTTTGGCGAAGCTCGCCATTTCTTGAATCAGTTAATGTTCAATATCTCAATGAGCATTAAAAATAGAGAAAACCCAGAGCCTCCTTCAGCCGATCGCCCGTGGTACGGGTGCGGTCCCAGCGTTCCAGCGATACATCACCCTGGCGAAACTCCCGGAAGTGTTCGTTACCCTCCATCTGGGCAATGACTGCCTCAATATTGGCAGGGATGTTATCGGCGAAGCCAAATCTTTGCCGCAACCGCTGCATGCGTACGGCCATGGGCTCGTTTTCGCTCGCGGCGGCTTCCGAGATCTGCACCGGCACCCGAGGCGTGACCAGGATAAGCACCGAACGCTGCAGACGATTGGTTCTCTTGTTGGAGAACAGGTATTGAATCCCCGGTAGAGCCTGCAATCCCGGAACGCCGTCGCGTGTGCTGGAGGATGATTTTTCGCTTAAACCACTGAGCACCAGAGTATCGCCCAGGTTCATCACCACATTGGCGTTCGCCGTGGTCTCCCCAATCTCGATCTGGTAGGCCACCCTGGGGTTTTCGGAGGTCGCGTTCAGGGAGGTGCGCTGTGCTTCCACCTGGAGCTGCACCCGCCCCTGCGGCAGGAAGTTTGGCGTAACAGCCAGTTTGATGCCGAAGCGTTTTTCCAGCGGCACCACAGTGGTGCCGCCCTCCGTGCTGATGGAGACCACACCCGCACTCAGGTTGGTGCCGGAAAAGAACTCGGAGGGCATGCCTTCGATGGCGGCCAGTGTCGGGCGCGCCAGCACTTCGTTAACGGAATTGTTGGCGTTGGCGATATTCAACGAGTAGGAAAGTGCTGGCACCGTCACCGCGCGGGTGATGGACGTGCTCGACGCAGAATCGCCGCCACCTTCGGTCACACGTGAATAGGCCGGCAGATTGTCTTCCACGGAGCCGAGCTGCAAGGTCAAGGCGCTGAGCAGGTTGACGCCCTTGGAAGTCGACATCAGCTCCTGGGTGGAGAGGAGCACCACGTCAACCAACAGCATGCGCGGGCCGCTTTCCGCTGCGTCCATAGAGGGAGCGGGTGAGTCAGCAGCGGCGGTAGAACGCGATTGCGTTGTGTCGTCAGCGTCGAGATCCGATTCATCGTCAGAGGGCGTGGCCTGCGCGAGGAGCAGCGAACGACCATCGCCTGCCCCTGGATTTGCACCCGCCTTAAGAGCGCTGACAATCCGCTCCCGGTCGTGATAGAACGCCTGCCACTGCGCCACCCGTCGGTCGATACGCTCCACCTCCGGCCCTTTACCAAAGTGTTGCACCAGCGCGGCCCGAATCCAGCGGGCCCGGGCAAAGCTGCCGCAGGATGCGTATACCGGAATACTCGAGCGCAGGAAATCCGGCGAGGGTTGCTGCGTTACTTTGAGGAATTGGTCGGCCATGGCGCATGCCGTCTTGGCGTCACCACTAAGATAGGAGGCCACCATCAGACCGTTGATCGAAGGTGTGCTGCCTGGATTTAACAGCAGCGCCTCCGAAAAAGCCTGTCTCGCGTGATCAAAGCGTTTGAGATCCATATAGGCCAAGCCCAGGAACTCCTGCGCAATCCAGTTGCTTGGGTCAATGCGCAGCGACTGCCGGTAGCCCTCTAAAGCCAGCTCCCCTTTTTGCGTGTCTCCCTGTAGGGACTGCAAGTGATAAATGAAGCCATTGAGAAAGTGCAGGTACGAATTGCGCGGATCCAGTTGCAGAGCCTCGTTGGCCGCCAGATGGGCGCGCGGCAAATCCAAGCGTTTGATAAAACCAACAGCGGTGGTGACTTTGGCCAGCATTTCCGAGTCGTGCGTACCGGGGGGCACCAGCGCCACGGTTTCCACCATATCCACAAAAGACTTGGCTGGCTCGCCTGCCCACACTGGCGTCAACGAGCAGATTGCCAGTGTTAGGGCGACCGCGATCCGGTTTCTACGCAGTGAATGCTTGAGTGTCTTCATTAAAACAATCCTGTGATTACTGACCTGGTTAACCATGTCCAGTATTTGCGCGGCAGCCCGATGCGGTATTCCAACCTGCGGCATCCGCCTGAAGCAGAATTTCGTTATGCACAGATTTAACGCCCTCCACCCGCTCCGCGATGTTCTGGGCGGACAGTTTTTCCTGAGGGGTTTTCACAAATCCGGACAAGAGCACAACGCCGTAGAGACTCTCCACCCTGATGCAGGTTGTGTCCGCTCCATTGAATTGGGCGTAATGGCTGTTGATGGTGGATGTGATAACACGGTCATCAATGACCAGGGCGGCGGCCGTTTTCCGGTCGTCTGTGACAGCGCAGCCGGAGGCATTCAGCAGGACAAAAGTCCCAACCATTGCGATGGTTCTCGCTCGCATATTGCAAATTCTCCGTATCGGAATCCGATGAAACTCGGCAGGCGTGCGCGCTTCGCCGATTATTTTTGTATTGGCGATGCCACATCAGGCGACGGGCCTACGTATCGAGTATAGGCAAAGGCGAAAAAGGGACAGGCTTAATTTGGCGGCACCTGCGGCCGGCAAATGCGGTTGAGGTACGCCATTTTTCTGCCGTATGTAACAGATTTTGCAATGCGTGCGGTCGGGTCGCGTCAAGCGAGTCCGTCTCCAGGAGTCTTGAGATCTTATTGGAGAAAAACCTGATGAGCTTGCAGAGACTGAATTGGCAGAGCTTCGGCTCGGCGTTGTTATTGACGATGAGCAGCGCATTGGCAGCCGCCGCGCCCCCTAAAATTGATCACCATGTAAAACTGACGGCGGAGAATTCCGTCATCGGCAATTTCCCCGCGCAAAAGGAGCCCATCCTCACGATTAAATCCGGCGAGACGGTGAAAATCGACACCGGCGGTGGCGCGGGCTGGCGCAACCCGGAGATGGACCCGGATACTTGGTTAAAGCAGCACAAAATCCCCGCGAAAGCCTCGGATCCCCCCCTTGCGGAAACCATCGATGTTTGGGCGAACGCAAAACGCTACGCGGATATTCAGCGCGGCCATTTTATCGTCGGCCCAATTGCGGTTGACGGCGCCATGCCCGGAGACAGCCTCGAAGTTCGAATTCATTCCGTAACCCCGCGTATTCCCTACGGCACCACAGGCGTCGCTCCCGGCAGAAGTCTGCGCGGCTCAGAGGATCCCAATAAACCACCCGCCCACGTCACCGTGTTCGATCTGAAGCGCAATGTGGGTTTATTCGCGCCGGGTGTCGAGGTTCCCCTGGAACCATTTATGGGCATCATGGGCGTGCAGCCGAAGCCCTCCGACGGCCTCAACCACGTCAGCGCTCCGCCCGGTGATTTCGGCGGCAATCTAGATTTGCGTGATCTGGTTGATGGTTCCACGCTCTACCTGCCGGTGTGGGTACCGGGCGGGCGCTTTTACACTGGCGACGCACACGCGGCCCAGGGCGACGGCGAAATCAGCGGCACTGCCATTGAAACGGCCAATACCCTGGTGGCGACGTTTATTCTGCACAAAGGCACCGGCCTCAAAATGCCGCGGGCGGAAACTCCTACGCATTTCATCGCGTTTGGTCTGGATGAGGATCTCGACAACGCCATGCAGGAAGCGGTGGATGAGATGGTCCTCTATGTGAACGAAATTACCGGCTGGAAAGGCACTACCTTGGCCTATGCGCTGGCAAGCATGGCAATTGATTTTGAAATCACCCAGGTAGTCGATTACACCAAAGGCATTCACGCGAAAATACCGAAGGCATTATTCAAAGATTTAAAAAAAGATTATTGGTATAAACCCTGACGCGACTGATGCGGCTACTGCTCGCAAGCTGACAGCAGCCGCATTGCTCTCCCACGCAAAGCCTCTTTAAGCCCCACTGATTCCAGCACCGTAAAACCAAATTGCAGCTGCGCCAGCCAACTGGCAAACCATTCGAAACTATCTGTGTGGGTATCCAACAGAACACCATCCGGGTGATGTTGAAACAGTGCCTGCGCGTCCGGGCAGAACGTAAAAGCGTTGGCTGCGGTTTCCGCGTCGGTGTGCAGAACTACCATCACCCGATGATTCATCGCCATGGTTTGAAGGCTTTTCATAAAATATTCCGCCACGTCGAAATTCGCGGGGCGTTTGAAATTCTGCGGCAATAGTTGCGCGTCGCTAATGCGGTCCAGGCGGAAGGACCGCATGTCCTGCCGCAGGTGACAATAGCCGCTCATGTACCAGCGGCCCTGTTGAAACAGCAGACCATAGGGATCGGCTTCGCGGGGGGTGGGATCCTGGTCGGGCCGGTGGTAGGTAAATCCGATTCGCCGTTCGTCGCGGACTGCGCGGGTCAGGGTCAGGAGTAAACGATCATCGAGCAGTGGCGCTGGTTTGGCGAGCATCAGTTTTGTGGTTTCGCCGACGGCGCGGGCACGCCGCTTGAGATCATCAGGCATCACACGCTCCAGCTTGGCCTGCACACTGTCGATGGCGGGGGCGGCTTCCGCGAGCCCCAGTTGGCGCGTGGCCAGCAAGCCCATGGACACGGCCATTACCTCCTCGTCGGTAAACATCATCGGCGGCAATTTAAATCCGGGCACCAGCATATAACCACCGTAGCGGCCTTGCTCCGTCGTAACCGGTACCCCCATCTCCTCGAGCACGGTGATATAGCGCCGCACCGTGCGGCGGTCTACACCCAGCTTTTCCGCCAGCTCCGCCCCGCCCAGCCGCCTGTGGCTTTGCAGCAGTTCCAACACCGTTAGTACTCGGGCTATGGGTCCGGTCATAGGGCTTCCTCGGAATACTTATGAAATTGCGCAGATGATGCCACCAAACTAGGACGCGATCCGCCCTATATGGGGAATATTCTGGGTCCCGAGGTAAAACAAATTCACTCAGAGAGGAGATTTCCCCATGGCAAAAATGACGTTTTATACCCACCCCTGGTCACGCGGTCGCATTGTGCGCTGGATGTTGGAAGAAGCAGGCGCGGATTACGATGTAGTGGTGAAAGAATTTGGCGGCAGCATTAAAGCGCAGGATTATTTGGCTATAAACCCAATGGGTAAAGTCCCGGCGCTGGTGGATAACGGTGTGGTGATCACCGAGGTTGCGGCCATCTGCACCTATCTCGCCGAGCGTTTTCCGCAGAAAAATCTCGCCCCAGCCCTCAGCAGCCCTGAGCGCGGTACTTATTTGCGCTGGATATTTTTTGTTGCAGGTCCGCTGGAAATGGCGACTACGGCAAAAGCGTTTCATTGGCGGATTGATGCCGAAAATTCCCAATCGGTTGGCTGCGGCTTTATTGCGGATACGATCAATGCAATGGAATCGGCAATCAAAAATCGTCCGTATATTTGCGGCGATCAATTTACTACCGCTGACCTTTTGGCAGCCAGTTATATCGGCTGGGAAATGCAGCAAAAAAATATCGAGGAGCGCCCCGCTTTTATCGAATACGTAAAACGCATGGAAAAACGCCCTGCAGCCGTACGCGCCACTCAATTGGATGATGCATTGATTAAAAAGCCGGAAGCGGAAACTACGGTTTAATTATTTTTTGATAGATAATCCGAGTTGCCAATGGCGGCTCGGATTGTATTTCCCTTATGCCAAAATTAAAAAATCACAAAAACTTATCATAATATTGTTGCAAATAATCGCACCCAACTATTCCAAAAATAACCTCGCCGTCGCACTACTGAAAATCATTTTTCAATCCTGTTATATCGGCCACATTTACCATACCTCACAAGCTGATACGCTCATCACGCCGAAAGCTCGATCTTTTTTATGATCGCCAGCTTCACCAGGACTTTTTACTGTCAGGAAGACAAATCAAAAAATAAAATTACAGACGCATCCAAGGTGAACACAGTGAAACTTTTAAACAAATGTTATCTGGCGACATTGATAGCCAGTCTTGTGGCCTGCGGTGGACAAGGGACCAGTGAACCTTCGTCCTCCAGCAGCTCTTCAAGTAGTTCGTCTTCGTCCAGCAGTTCTTCAAGTAACAGTTCGTCATCGAGCACTTCATCTTCTTCCAGCAGCTCGTCGTCTAGCAGCAGTTCATCGTCCAGCTCGAGTGGCTCGGCTAATTTGTCGCTCGTCTATGCGATCAACGTGGGCGGCAGCGCTGTTACGGTGGATGGTGTTAAATACGAAAATGACCGCTTTGGCCAAGGCGGCTCACCGAATTCGGTGACCGATCCCATCGCCGGAACAACGGGCGATGCGCTTTATCAAACGGAAAAATACGGCGCGTTGAAATATGAAATCCCGGTCACCAACGCTACCTATGACGTTAAGCTGAGTTTTGCCGAACTTTATGTCAGCGCCGCCGGTGCGCGTCTTTTTAGTGTTTCCATCGAAGGGCGGGAAATGGTCGCCAATCTCGATATCTTTAGTGAAGTCGGTAAATTCACCGCCTATGACAGAACCTTTAAAGATATTCTGGTCAGCGACGATGCACTGACAATCGAGCTTACCGCTATTGAAGAAAATCCAACTCTCTCCGGTATTGCACTGTTCTCGGCAAACGGCAAGTTTGTCGAACCGCCACCGCCGCCACCCGCACCCAAAACGGCGGAAAATCCCGGTGCTGACTGTACGGTCGGCAATTTGCCCGCGGCCAGTTCTCTGCCGAACAATGCCAATCTGCCGGATCCTTTTAAGAAATTGGACGGCACGCGCATCACCAGCAAAGATCAGTGGTGGTGCCGCCGACAAGAAATTCTAAAACAGGCTTACAACTATATTTACGGCGAAAAACCGACTCCGCCGGAGAGCGTAACCGGTTCTGTCAGCGGCAATAGCATTACCGTAAATGTCGCAGATAAGGGCAAAAGCATTTCCTTTAACGCGTCAATTACTGTGCCTAGCGGCAGCGGTCCTTTCCCTGTGATGATTGGATATGGTGGAGGCTTTTTCGGCACGGGTATTCCGAGCCAGCTGCAGACCATTCTGAATAAATACAATGTGGCAACCATCTCCTATAACCCTTATGACTTAGGTGCAGAAAACGGCGGCAGCGGCGCAAAAGCTGGTAAATTCTACGACCTCTATGGCAGCAATCATTCAGCCGGTCTGTTGGCGGCGTGGGGCTGGGGTGTGAGCCGAATTATCGACGTGCTGGAAAAAGATCCGCGCTTCAATGCTACCCGCATCGGCGCTACCGGCTGTTCCCGCTTTGGTAAGGGGCCGTTTATCGCCTCCGCATTTGATGCGCGCATTGCGTTGTCCATGCCTGTGGAATCCGGAATTGGCGGCGTGCCCGCATTGCGTTTGGTGCCGCGCATCGACGCCTCCGGTGAACAGCCTTATCACGCCATGAGTTATGAGCGCTGGTTGAACCCGGGTTCTTTCGGCGCCTTCACCAACTCCAACAGCACCTCCGGTCATCAGCTGAATAAACTGCCTATTGATACCCACTCGGTAATCGGTTTGATCGCGCCGCGCGGATTATTGGTTATTGATAATCCGGGCATTGCCAACCTCGACCCGAATTCCGCCTGGGTGGCCAGCAAAGCGGGGCAAATGATTTACGAAGGTCTCGGTTTTGGCAGTAACGTCGGTTATATAGGTGCGGGTGGTGATCACTGCTCGTGGCGATCTCAGTACAGCGCACCGGCGGAAGCCTTTGTGCGTAAATTCCTGACCGGCGACGAATCCGCCGCGACCGGAACTTTCGCCACCTCCGGCAGCCAGCTCAACGTCAGCACCTATGTCGACTGGACTGTACCCAGCCTGAGCGGCCAATTAACCGTTCCGGCTAATTAATTAAAAATTTAGTCGCCCCAAAGTATTGCCCCATCAAGGAAACCTGATGGGGCTTTTTTCAATTTTATTTATAGACCCTGTCCGCCTGACGCTTCTATGCGCTGGGCGTTAATCCATCCTGCATCGTCATCCAGAAGCGCGGCAACGGCGCCGCCGATATCTTCCGGCAAGCCCACTCGCCCCAATGCGGTGATGGCGGCGATATGCTGATTTAAATCTTTATTGTCGCGCACTGCGCCGCCGCCAAAATCCGTTTCGATCGCTCCGGGAGCCAGGGTATTGACACGGATACGCCGCGCACCCAGCTCTTTAGCCTGATAATTTGTCAGCGTTTCCACAGCGGTTTTCATAATCGCGTACGCCGAATATCCGGGAAATGCCATACGGGTGAGACCGGAGGAAATATTCAGAATGCGGCCTTCGTCGTTCATTAATGGCAGCAAGGCCTGGCTTAAAAAATACGGCGCTTTGATGTGCTCGTTCACCATCCGATCAAATTCTGCCAAGGTGGTTTCCATATAAGGTTTGAAAACCCCGCTGCCGGCATTGTTAATTAAATAATCGAAGCGGGTTTTATCCCATTGCGCCAAAGTTTCCTGCAGCTTGCGGGCGAATTCAGGGAAGTTTTGCGCCTGGGCAATATCCAGTTGCAGCGCGACTGCTCTACGGCCCAATGCGGCGATTTCCGCGACAGTGGCTTGCGCTTCGTCGTGTCGGCTGTGATAGGTCAGGACTATGTCCCTCCCTTTGGCGGCGAGGTGCAACGCCATATTTTTGCCCAGGCCACGACTTCCGCCAGTGATGAGTGCGATTTTGGTTGAGTTGCTCATAGGAGTTCTCCTTTGCTCGGTTGGGTAAGACAGGGGTTACGTGAGATCAGAATATGGCTCGGCCACTCGATCCGACATACCCGCTTCTCCAAGTTTTTTGCCTAATCCTCCAAATGTAATGTGCACTATGGAATTTCAACGACAGCAAGCCTATCGTAGAACACAAAATCACCGATTATTGCGCCATGAAACTGCTACAACAGTTAACACTGAAAAAACTGCTTGAACAAAACTCCAAGCAGGAGGGCATCACTCCGACCGTGATTCCGGGAGTGGAGATCTTCAAAGCGAGTTCGACCAGCACGCCACTGCCAACGGTGTATCAGCCCAGCCTGTGTGTGTTGGCCCAGGGGGAAAAGCAGGTATTTGTCGGCGCGCAGGTGTTTCAGTATCGGGCGGGGCAATTTTTGACGGTCACCGTGGACTTGCCGCTACACAGCCAGATCACCAAAGCCACTGCAGCCGAGCCCTACCTCCTGCTGAAGGTCAATATAGAGGCCGCGCTGATTGCGGAGCTCTATCCCCATACGCCGGTGGAAAAGCCATTGAGCGCAACGGCGGGAAAAGGTCTTTTTGTCGGAGAAATGGATGGCGCTATCGCCGACGCTGCTATGCGCTTAGTCGATCTGATGACCACGCCGGAACATATTCCAGTATTGGCAGAATCAACCAAGCGGGAATTGTTTTACCGACTGTTATGCAGCAATTTCGGTCCGTTGATTGCGCAGCTGGCCGTTAAAGACAGCAGTCTGCACCGCATCAGCAAAGCAATTCAATGGGTCAAACAGGAATTTCGCAATCCGCTGAGCGTGGATGATCTGGCGCAGCTCGCCGGCATGAGCGTGTCATCATTTCACGCGCATTTCAAAAACATTACCGGCCTGAGCCCGCTGCAATATCAAAAATCCATCCGCCTGCTCGCCGCCCGCAATCTGATGGCGGCGGAGAGCCTGGATGCGGCAACCACCGCCTATCAGGTGGGCTACGAAAGCCCATCGCAATTCAGCCGCGAATACGCACGCATGTTCGGTAATCCACCAGCGCGAGATATCCATCTGTTAAAGCAGAATCCGAACGGACAGGCGCTGTAAGTCGCGTTAATAACGTGACCATATACGCGGTTTTCGCGGCTTTTAAGCTCCTCACCAAGTGCCGGAGCAAGCTCGGCCGCCCCAGCTATACTGGAAAGATTCAGCCATCCGACAGGGAATAGCCATGCACATCATCATAGGACTCCTCACCGCCGCCGCAGGTTTAATCTGGGCGTTGTACCGGCTGCAATCATCCGGTGTGGATTTAAATTCTTTTAATCCCTTTTATTGGATGCGCCGTCGAAAATGGGAAAAACAATTGGGCACTAAAGCCATGCACCGACTGGAAAACCCCATGGAAGCAGCGGCTTTATTGGTTGCAGCGGTGGCGACTTGCGAGACCGAAATAACACGGGAATTGCGCAGCGAAGTTACCGGGTTATTTGAAAAGGAGTTTCAGATTCCACATGTCAAAGCGCTCGAATTATTTTCCGCATCCATACACTTATTGCGTGAGGCGGGCAATCTGGATGCGGAAGTGCGCCCTATTCTGGCGCCGTGCAAAAGCCAATTAAATGCCGAGCAGATTGAATCTCTAATGACTATGCTCAAGCGCGCTACGGACTTTGAAGTTCATGCAAAACCGGCGAAAGAACGCCTCATCCAGTGCATTGAAAGAGAACTGGCGCCACAACTGAAAACCGCGAATGGGAAGTGGTAAGGGCGCGATAAAAGCAGCGCCCTTTTTGGGGCGACAATAAACTTAACGAGGATGCGAGTGCGGCATTGGCGCCGGTTTCGGGCCATCACACTCGAACATCACATGGGGATCGCAAGGCGGCTTGGGACGAATGTGAACATGGGTCGCCCGGAAATTATTGTCGTCAATGTACGACCCTTCCACATCGACTTCAAACTCATCATCCGCGCGAGTGCGCACCGCGGCCCATTCATGCCCTGACACCTCGGTGGCATCGACAAATAGAGTGCCGATGTAAAAACTGCGGTCATCACTCACATTACTGACGGTGCCACGCAAAGTATCGGGTGGGCCCACATCTGCGTCTTTGCGGGTAATGCGCGTCACTTCCCAGCCTTCCACGGTATTGACCGCAAATATTTCCAGCTCCTCGCCGCTGCGCAAACTATCAAAATTGAAGTAGCGCTCCATGGAGCGGGATTCGTCGCGGAATTGCGTGAATTGAGTGACTTGAAATACGGTTTCGCCCAATAGGAAGGTTTTATTTGCCGAATTGATCTCCGCCACAGCTCCTCTGAAACGCTGGGTGTTGAGCGGCTTGATGCGAATGCGCTCCGCCTGCAAAACACCATTAAGCAGCGGCCCAAATACCACCACTTGAACACCGGTGGTGATATCGCTACTGGTGCCTTTTTCGATGCGGGCATTGCGCATATCAACCGTTACCCCCTGGAGGGTAAAACGTTCACCCGCAATTAAATTACGCACCACGCCTTCCAGGCTCGCAGCGCGACCATTCTCGATGGTTTTGCTGCTAAATTCGATGCGTGTAGCATTCAGAGTTTTTGCTTCCTCGGTCAAAGTGCCGATCACGCGCACTCGTTGGCCAGCCGCCAGATCCTGCGCAGTGCCACCACTAAATTCAGCACCCGCTACCAGCACCGTCAGCGCTTTTAAGGTGAAGGATTCCATCACCTCATCCACTGTACTGATATAACCTTCAACCTCCAGCGCATCGACGGAAATATCAATATCCGCCTTGGCGATATAAGTCGCGGTAATCAGACCATTGTCGGTGACAAAGCCGCTGATATTAACGCCGAGTTCCGGCGCGAGTTCGTCGAACGAGGTGTCGACAAAAGTCGCTTCCTCATTGACATAAACGGCCTGGCCGAGAATGCGCAAGGCTTTGCGACCGCTGCCGACCGCATCGACGGATTCGATAACGCCGCGCAGGACGCGATCCGCACGCACGGTCTGCGCAGTGCCGGTTTTGCCCTTGCCGTTTATGTCGCTGCCATTTATCTCACCAACGACCTCCACCACCATGCCCACGGCGAGATCGGCTTCGTCCGCCGGTTCACCGGCAATTTCCACGTCGGCAGAAGTGGTATCAAAGCGCACACCGTTGACATACACACTGCCAAACCCAGAAACCGTGCCATAGGCCGACGCCAATTCAACGCGATCGCCAGTACCTTCAATACCCGCATGGCTGTTGGTGTTGGATTCACAACCGCTGAGCAACAAGGCTCCAATGAGAAAATAGGGCGAAATGTTTTTCATTAGATTTTCTTGTCTCCGTTTTCGTCCGGACTGGGGCCTTCCAGATAGTAAACACCCACACCGACTCGGAAAGTTTGTTGACCGGCTGGCTCCGATTTCTCTCGCTCGAATTCACTCAGCCATTCGTTGATTTGCAGCAATAGCGCTTCACCTTGTTCGCGGCAGCGCTGGCGGATCACGTCGAGGTCGTCAGCAGAAATATGGTTGTAGGACACGGTGCGCTGCAGAAATGGACCTGGCGCCTCGCGCCCAATGTTGTGGTCCATGGTCCGCAATAAATCCGCAGCCGCCGTACCGAATATGCGCAAGTTCTCGCGCATATCGGCGATGGGCACGTAGGCGCTGACAGTCAGGCACACCAAGTCGCCCTCCCGCTCAACAGCATTGATACGCACCAGCTCATCAAGCAGTGCTCGCACGGGAACGTCGCTGGAATATTCTTTGGCGAGAGTCGTAAAACTGTCACTCTGTGTGGGCTGCTCCTCTACCAACAGCGGTTTCGGATTGCCCGCAGCGTCGTGAAAGCGCGCATCGTTAGTCCAAGCGGTGATGACGCGGGCGGCGGGGTTGGGGGCGTCGAGGCTCTGATCCGACAAGGGGTGAGGCCTCTCTTTCAGCTTCGCGATGTCTTTGCGATTGATCCCCGTCAGTACCGCCGTGCGCGAATGACTGGGTTTGCGCCCCGGTAACGCGAATTCCTGCTCCGCCACATCCACAAATACATTCCGGGCGACATCCGAAAAGGCCCGGTACGACATTCCATGCCGCAGCAACAGCCGCACCATTGGCCTTAGTACTTTGTATAGGGCGCGCGTCAGCGCCTGATGTGAAGAGTTTGTCATGACCCGATGATTACCCAATCGCGCAAATGAACGTGCGTGCCTCGAACGAAACGACACCGATTATGGGATAAAAACGTCAAAAAAAGCTTAGCGCGCTATGTTTTTGTGAGACAGTCGACCTTATCCGACACAAATTTGGGATTATAGTGTCAAAACCCGCTCGGTAACGGGGTAGCAATACGATGCGGGACATAGGTAAAAATCAAGTGCATTTGGCGAAAATGCACGCAATCTTTAGGAGAAACGAGACATGTTCTTGAAAAAAGCTTTAGCGATGAGCATCTTGTCGGTGCCCATGTTCGCAATGACCGGCTGCGGTGGCGACAACGCCTCCACTTCTGAAAACCCTTCCTCCTCCGCTGTTCCGTTTAGTCTGGCGCTGACCGACGGCCCTGTGGACTCAGCTACCAAGGTGGTGATCGAGCTGACCGGCGTGTCCATCAAGCAAAAAGGCGCTGAGGACATAGTGGTGGAGTATGAAACTCCGCGTTCAATCAACCTGCTGGATCTGCAAGACGGTGAAGTTACCGATCTGATCAGCGGCCTTGAGCTGGAGCCAGGCGACTACAACGGTATTCACTTGCACATCAACGCAGTAAAAGACGACGTGCTGGATTCCTTCGTAGAGTTTGAAGATGGCACCATTCTGGAGTTGCAACTGGAAGGAAAGGCAGATCACGGCCTGCACATCACCAAACCTTTCACCATCGTTGAAGACGAACCCGCCGAGTTCACTATCGACTTCGATCTGCGCAAGTCGCTGAAATTTGGTGAAGAGGATGAATACGTCACCCTGAAGCCGCATCTGCACTTGGTCCACAACCATCACGCCGGCCATTTGCACGGCGATCTAGATGCAGCCCTGGTAGCGGAATTGTGTGCTGACCCCTCAGTTGAGCTGGGTGCCGTATACGTGTTCGCCGGTGCCGATGCGGTCCCCGCTGACGTAAACGGCAGCGAATCCGACCCAGTGGCGAGCGCGCTGGTTAAGGTTGCTCCTAACGGTGAATACCACTACCACGTGGGCTTCCTGGAAGCGGGCGAATACACCGTGGCTTACACCTGTGACGCCGCTTCGGACACTCCGGACGAAGTCAACGAGCTGACTTTTGCTGTTCTCGAGCCCGTCACCATTGAAGAGCGTCAAGAGCACGAGCATCCCTTCCCGCCCCATGCTCCGCATGAAGAATGGGATGAAAGCATCTGTGATCTCATCACTGACGACACTGCAACTGAAGAAACTGAAGAAGTTGCCGAAGGTGAAGACACTGTGACCGAAGAAGAGGCCACCGACGGTGAAGAAGTTGTAACGCCGGTCCGTCCTATTCCTCCCCACATCAAACACTGGTGTGAAACTGGCGAAACCGAATGGCATCCCGCTCCTGGCAAAGGCCCCAAAAAGCCGCTGCCTCCGGTTGATGGCGAAACGCCCGTGGATCCGGTAGACGAAACTCCAGTTGAAGAAACTCCGGAAGAAGAAACACCTGTTGAAGAAACGCCGGTAGAAGAAACTCCGGTTGAAGAAGCGGTTTAAACCTCTGTTCAAACTAAGTCTTCACCAGTAGTTCACCTTTGGCTGCCCTGCCACCCCTCGCTCGTGTGAGCTTCGAGCGAGGGCTTTTTACCTTCGCACAACCTCTCTCTTTATATGTTGTCCGGACGCTTTGATCGAACGACAGAACTGAACTGACAGCGTCACAAGACGCCCGTGAATATTCATCTGCACAACACTGCGCTTGTCAGCCAGAAACGGCGGGCCGGTTGCGACCGCGACTGCGGTTCTATAGGCTGGGCGACTTTTCAGCTGCCGCGGCCAGAACCCAATTCTTCAATCCTCTATCCGCACCGTTGAGCGATTCCCTGTCCGCGTTACCAGCCTCGATCAGAGCCGTTATATGAGCCAAACCTTAACTCCCGACGACACCTTGCCAAGCAAAGAATTTATTGTACTGATGGCGGCCATCATGTCCGTGGTGGCACTGTCCATTGACGCCATGCTGCCGGCGCTGGGCGTTATAGGTGAGGATTTAAGCATCCGCAATCCTAATCATGCCCAGTTTATTATCAGCGCCATTTTTGGCGGGCAAGCTGTCGGGCAATTGTTGTGTGGCCCGCTCTCCGACGCACTCGGCCGCAAACGTCTGCTGATCATGGCCTTTTTTCTGTATCTCATAGGCACGGTAATTTGCTGGACTGCCGGCACCTTGGAACAAATGCTGATCGGGCGATTTGTGCAAGGATTTGCCGGCGCGGGTCCCTACATCTCGACCATTTCCATTATTCGCGATCGCTGTAGCGGTTACGCTATGGCGCGCATCATGTCTCTGGTGATGATGATTTTTATTATGGTGCCGGTGGTCGCGCCGACACTGGGGCA
>JBQGED010000473.1:0-16266 GCA_052039425.1 Sphingobacterium griseoflavum
GCGTCAAAATCCACGACCGCAGCAGCCAGACAATACCGGCAAAGACCACCACTACAATCAGAACCATGCGGTTGAATAAGCGAAATAGCTGCTGCGCCTGCTTTTGATCGTCAGCGCCCAGCGCCTGCCCCACCATCACTGCCGCCGCGCTCGCCATGCCAATAAATAGGGCGAAAAAGGCACTTTCAATCGGGACCATCACACCCATCACCGCCAGCGCTTCAGTACCGGCAAAACCCGTGGCTATGTGATAGGTGGAATTGCCGACTGCCCATAGGGCGTGATTCAGCATGACCGGAAAGGAAAAACGCAGAAAATAACGCATGGCGGCTTTATCCCGCAGAAACGCCAAATGCGCTGTGCGCACGGCAAACAAATGGTGGGAGAAGCGCAACCACCCCATGATCGCCAGCAATTGCAAAAAGCGGGAAATCAATGTTCCCCACGCGGCCCCTTCCACCCCGAGAGCGGGAAAACCCAAGTGGCCAAAGATCAGCACATAGTTGAAAAACACATTGCTCAGAACAGCGCCCGCGCCCACCACCAACGGCATAATCGCATTGCCGGTCGCCCGCAGCGCGGCCTCATACACGGCGATATATTGCGTCAATAAAAGCGCGGGAGCGGTGATCAGCAAATACACGGCGGCCAGGCGCACGACTTCCGGGTCCGGGTTGATCCAGCCGAGCCAATAGGCGCCAAGGAGAAAGATCACCACCGACGGCAAGGTAATCAGACTTCCCCAATACAGCGCGATGGTGAGGGTGCGCTGGCATTGAGTCAGATTGCCCGCGCCGTAGTGTTGGGCGATCAGAATGCTGCTGGAGGCGGCAATTCCCATGGCCATTACCAGCAGCAGGAAATGCAGTTTGGCGGCGAGGCCGACGGCGGCAACCGCCTGGGCACCCAGGCTGGTGACCATCACCACATCCGCCATTCCCAGAAGCGCTTGCAGTAGTGTTTGTAGCGCGACCGGCAGGGCAAGTACGGCAATGCGCCGCCATAAAGTGTGTTGCATATAAAAAAGATCTCGGACGGCGGCAGTCCAGGCCCTAAAGATTTTGCAGCAGCAAAAAGCGGGTGAATTATAGAAGCTGTGGCGGAAGTCACAAGCCGACACGCTCCGGCGCTATGAAGCCCGGAAATGCCGGGAGCACGGTGTCCGGAAATGCCGGGAGTATGGCGCCAACCGCAGTTCTGCTATGATCCCGCGCTTGTTTTCCTGGGCCTTCGCGCCTGTAGATCCCGCCGCTTTACGGAAGCTTTCATGAACTTTGCCGACCACGTTCTCGCCGTCAACAACGATCTTCCCATCCGTACCGACAAGCCTGTCCATAGCGGCAAGGTGCGTTCAGTTTACTGGCTGACGGAGGCGGACAGCCGACGCCTGATCCAGAAGAAAAACTACCCGGTCCGAGCCGATGCGCCGCTCGCTGTCATGGTGATCAGTGACAGGATTTCCGCGTTCGACTGCATCTGGCACGGCGAGGGCGGTATGCAGGGCGTACCGGGCAAAGGCGCCGCCTTAAATGCGATTTCCAATCACTGGTTTGAGCTGTTCCGCCAGAACGGTCTCGCCGACAGTCATATTCTCGATATTCCTCACCCTCTTGTGTGGATCGTGCAACAGGCGCGGCCGATCAAAATCGAAGCCATTTGCCGGCAGTACATCACCGGCTCCATGTGGCGGGCCTACGCCGCGGGTGAGCGGGAGTTTTGCGGCATCCGCCTGCCGGACGGATTGCAAAAAGATCAGCGCCTGCCCGAACTGCTGATGACGCCGTCCACCAAAGGCATATTGAGCGGAATTCCCGGAGTGCCGGAACAGGACGACGCCAATATCACCCGTCAGGATCTGGTCAATAATTTTGCCGCTTTTAATTTCCGCTCCCTCGCGGATATCGATCTTTACGAGAAATTGTTGAAGCAAGGTTTTGCCGTAATTTCGGACGCCTTGGCGCAACTCGACCAGATTTTTGTCGATACCAAATTCGAATTCGGTTACGTCACCAATGCCGACGGCGAAGCAAAATTGATTTATATGGATGAGGTGGGCACACCGGATTCATCGCGCATTTGGGATGGCCCTTCTTACCGCAATGGCCGCGTCGTCGAGCAATCGAAAGAAGCGTTCCGCCAGCTGCTGCTGAGCTACGTCCCGGACCCGGATATTCTACTCAACAAAAATCGCATGCCCGAACGCACCGCCCTCGCTCGCGACAATGCCCTGCCCCGCGACATTCTGATGGAAGTGTCGCGCACCTATCTCGACATAGCGGAAAAAGTCATCGGCAGGAAAATCGAGATCTCCACCAATCCCAAGGCGGAGATCTGCGAGATTTTGAAAAAGAACTACAACATCATCCGTTAATCAAATGCGGAAGCGGGTGACCTGCTGCAGCAGCGCATCCGCTTCCTGATTCATCGCCGCGGCAATTCTGCCAACGGCATCGGCACTTTCCGAATTGCGCTGTGCTTTATCGTCAATGAGCGCGATATTGCGATTGATCTCTTCACTGACGTTGCTCTGCTCTTCCGTCGCCGTGGCGGTTTGCAAAGCGAGGTCGTTGATCTGCGTAACCAGATCGCGCAGACGCATGAAATGCTCGCTCACGCTACCGGACAATTGCACAGAATCATCCAGACGCACACAGCCGGTATTGATGCTGTCGAACACCGCCAACACCTGCTCCTGAAACAGGCCAATGATGGATTCAATTTCGTCCGTGGATTCCTGTGTGCGGCTCGCCAGAGCTCTCACCTCATCCGCCACCACTGCAAAGCCTCTGCCCTGTTCGCCAGCGCGGGCCGCTTCTATGGCGGCATTCAACGCGAGCAGATTGGTCTGTTGCGCCACTGTGCGAATGGTCTCCACCACCGTGACGATTTTCTGTGAGTTCTGCTTCAGCGAATCCGCCTGATCGAGAGTCGCCCGGAACTCCTGCGCCAGCTGCGTCACTTCATGGGATGCCTGACGCACCACCGAGGCGCCAGTCTGGGTATCGTCCATTGCAGTGTGGGTCAACTCAGCAGTGCGCACTGCGATCTTAGCCACTTCCACCGTGGCAATAGAGGTTTCGTGATAGGAAGCCGCCAGGGCACTCACTGCCGTGCTCTGATCCGCAGCACCGGCGCGCACCTGGTTAACGTTGCCCGCCAGGGACCCCACTTCGGATGTGAGCGACTGGGCGCTCTGACGAATAACCCCGACAAGTTGGGCGATGGAGTCCAGCAACAGATTAAAGCGCTGCGCCATGATGCCCACTTCGTCCGGCGCTCCCGCGTTGATGCGTTCACGCAAATCGCCATCGCCACTGCTGATCTGCTGAATCCGGTCGCTCACCATCCCTAGACGATCAAATATCCACTTCGGTCCCCAATAACTGGTCGCGATCACATAAGCCACCGCCAGTAACCCCAACGCATTCAACAGCAACATATGGGTTTTGGAGGTTTCGATGGATTCCCGACGCAGTTCTGCGGCGGCTTCGTCTGCGGCCTCGCCGGCCACGTTATAGACCTCGCGCAGCTCTTCAAAACTGCGCTCCAGCGCCTGAAAACGGTCCCGCGACGGCTGCTGAAAAAACGCCTCCGAGCTGTCCGACCAAGCGCGAAAAAGTGCGGAAAAATTTTGCAGGCGGGCAGCTATGGACGGGTACTCGCTCACGGCATCCAGAAACTTCTGCATGCGCTCGAAAGCTTGCTCATTATTTTCGCGAAATACGTCGTGGGCTTTGCCTTTTTGCGCCGGCGTTTCGCTAATCAAGTATTCCAGTTGTGCGAGGCGGGCCTGATACAGATCCCGATCTGCATTCAATATCAGCGACACCGACGGCAGAAACGCGTCGCCCAATTGCGACGATACGTAACGCTCGCTCTGCATGACCCAACGCATAGCAAACAACAGCAGGATCAACACCAGGGCGGCAAAATAAAGTGAAAACGCCAATTTCTGACGCAGAGACAAAGTCATCGTTTAACTCTCCAATATAACGGCGTAGCGGGACGCAGCTTTAAGCTTAGGGCAAAAAAAATGCCGGCGACGTCCCGCGTCCAGCTTTTGTAGCAATAATCAGCGTCAGTCCAATTCCGTTTCGATTTCAAAGAGACTCTGCAGATGGCACATTTCCAACAACTTCTGCACGGACTTGCGCGGATGCACAATGCGGATAGACGGCGACTGCGGCGGTAGCTTATGCATCAGCACCAGCAACGCACCTATTCCGGAACTGTCTAAAAAAGTGGTCTCGCGAAAATCAATGGTGATTTGCACCGAGCCATGATCCTTTAAATACACTTCCGCTTTTTCAATGCATTCATTGCCGGCGCTGTAATCAAACAGTCCATCCGGCTGCACAACAATGCCTCGCTCTTCGTCGTATTCAATCCGCATGGAGAAACTCCGCAGGGTGCCATTGAAAAACCTTAGTTCATCACGGCGGAAGTCACGAACCTTTAGCCGATAGAGCAGACGAATATCGCGTCAATATTTTGTGTGGAGAGACTTTATTTACAGAAGATGAGACGTGAGTGGTGAAGGATGCCGAAGAACCCGCGTAGCTCAGCGCGGGCGGGCGTCGTTAAAAAATACCGTATTTATCGGTGACGAGGACAATTTTGCCAATCACCCCGCCAGATTCCAATTCCTGGTGTGCCTGGGCGACATCCTCCAGCGGATAAACCTTGTGAATAATGGGTTTGATTCGTTCGGCTAATACCGCCGGCCAGATTTTGCGGCTGACGTGGCGGGCAATACTGGCTTTTTCGACTGGGCTGCGCGCGCGCAAGGTCGACCCGGTGAGGGTCAGGCGTTTCATCATCACCGGCATAAAATTGACTTCGGCAATGGGGCTCATCTGATAGGCGATATTAACGATGCGACCATCCCGCGCCGCCGCCTGAATGTTGCGCTGAATATAAGTACCGCCAACCATATCGAGGATCACGTCAGCGCCGCGACCGGTGATCTGTTTCATCACCTCCACAAAGTCTTCTTCCCGGTAATTGATCGCGCGCAACGCCCCCAGCTTTTCGCACACCCGGCATTTGGCATCGCTGCCGGCGGTGGCATACACCCGCGCCCCGGTTATTCTGGCCATCTGGATGGCGACAGTGCCTATACCGCTGCTGCCACCGTGGATCAACAAAGTCTCGCCGACGCCGAGAGCGCCGCGCTCGTATACGTTACTCCAGACGGTAAACAAGGCTTCCGGTAAAGCCGCGGCGGTAACGAAATCCAGAGCCTCCGGCACAGAAAGGCATTGCTTTGCCGGCACGCTGACGAATTCCGCATACCCGCCGCCATTGGTCAGGGCGCAGACCCGCTGCCCGACCCTCCACGGACCGGCGTCACGCCCCACCGCAGCGACAAATCCCGCCACCTCCAAACCGAGGATCGGGGACGCGCCTTCCGGTGCTGGATAGCGCCCTTCGCGCTGCATGATATCCGGCCGATTGACGCCTATGGCAGCGACCTGGATCAGCAGCTCATCCTGGCCAAAAGTCGGCAACGCGCCGCGCCTGAGTTTAAGCACCTCGGGCCCACCCGGACGCTCTATATCGACAAATCGCATCATGGTGCCAACCTGCCTATATCCCAATTACCGGATTCGGTCGCGAGGTACTCAAAACGATCGTGCAACCGGCTGGCGCCGCCCTGCCAAAATTCAAACCTGTTCGGTACCACGCGATAGCCGCCCCAAAAATCCGGAAGAGGAATGCGGCCCTGAGCGAACTTTTCTTTCATCCGCTCGAACTGTTCGATAAGAAATTTCCGCGAACTGATGCGTTCGCTCTGCTGGGAGGCCCAGGCGGCAATCTGGCTTTCCGGCGGGCGCGACATGAAATATTTCAGCGATTCAGCGGCGCTCAATCGCGTCGCCGTGCCCGCAACCCGCACCTGCCGCTCCATCATATGCCAGGGAAAATGCAGGCTGACTTTCGCGTTGGCGGCAATATCACGGGCTTTCTTACTGGCGTAATTGGTGTAGAAAACGAAACCTTGATCATCGAGCTGCTTCAACAGCACCATGCGTTGGTCTGGTTGCCCGGAGGCGTCAACGGTGGCGAGCACCATGGCGGTGGGATCAGGAATTTGACTGGCAACCGCTTGCTGCAACCAGGACTCGAATTGTCGAAATGGACTGTCGTGCAAATGTTCGCGGCGCAAACCACCCATTAGATACTCGCGCCGGATTTGTTCAAGATCCATGATTCTCTCTTTTTTTGTAAACTGTCCGTCCGCCAAACAGCTGCACCTGGGTTTGACGAAACCGGTTAATCCCGCGTGCCTGGGGCACGCAACCTTGTGACTTAATTGAGCTTTACGCTTCTAAAATATTGAGATTTACGCTTCTAAAATAAGGTAGTTCGACAGAACGAAACTGCATTTATATCGTCTAGCGGGAGACTTCTTTTGGCCAAAGCTACACTCGGGGTTCTGCTCGCTGGTGGACAAAGTCGGCGCATGGGCAGTGCCGATAAATTTCTTTTGCCACACCGGGGGCGCCCCCTCCTGCAACACTGTCTGGAACGCGCACGGCCACAAGTTGATGAGCTTGTTATCAATGCCAATGGCGACCCTTCCCGATTTACCGCTTTCGAACTTCCCGTCGTTGCCGACCTTTGGCCAGACCACCCAGGTCCACTGGCCGGCATTATAAGTGTAATGTCGTGGGCTCAAAAAGCCCGGAAAGATTTTGCCTGGTTGGCCAGTTTTGCAACTGATACGCCCTATTTTCCCCAAGACCTGGTGGTGAGACTGCAAGCCCGCGCGGAACAGGAAGGCACCTTGGTGGTAATCCCTGCAGATGGCAAAGACCTCCACTACACCTTCGCCATCTGGTCCATGCGCCTACTACCTGCCCTGCTGGAGCGCTTTAACGCCGGGGAGCGCGCCCTGCATAAAGTCATAGATGACTTGAGCGGCAGCCGCGAAGTTTTCCCGGACGCTGCGCCCATGTTCTTTAATATCACTACCCCGGAAGACTTTCAGGCATTGCGATGACGCAGGCCATATTTCATTCGGACCCGACCTTTGGCCCGGTTATAACAAAACTGCTGACCTCTTCACGAACCGGTCAAAAAACGCCCATGAATCCCGCACTAACGTATTCCTGCCTCGGGATTCGTGCTAAAACTGCGTTGTGCTGATTTCGTAAGGGTCCTAGCGGTTGGTTCCAAATCAGAAACTTAATCCACCAACCGCAGGTCTACCCGGCGAAGAGACAATCGATAACCATAAAAAGAATCACGATAAAGCGGACAACTTATGAAAATACGCCTGTTTTACAGCAGCTTGGCTGTGTTGGCATTTTCCACAGCCCACGCCAGCACCCCTGAAGGGTTTACCACCATCTGTACGCTCGACGAAAGCTGCGCTGTAGATTCATCCACCCTGGTGGCATTCGGCCACCAAGATAGCTTTTCCTATCGAACACTCAGTGGCAACTTTGTTTGTAATGGCAACACCTTCGGTGTTGCCGGCAAGGTGAACCCTGCGGCGACATGTTTGACCCTCGACCCATCGATCGTCAGCTCGTCTTCCAGCTCCTCCAGTTCCGGCGTTACCAGCACCAAAGAAGGGGTAGCAGGGCAATTGTCATCGGGCCTTTACGCCATTGTGTCCCGCTCCAGCGGCAAAGCTCTGGCGGTCGCCGAGGGCAGCACGGACGACGGTGCGCTCCTGGTACAACAGGACTTTTCCAGCGAAACCCACCAGTTGTGGAAAGTTGAAGACCTCGGCAACGGCTACTACTCCATCACTGCGCAACACAGTGACAAAACCCTCGATCTGCAAGACTTCACCAACAAGGACGGCGTGAAACTCCAACAGAACCCCTGGATGAACAGCTGGGATCAGCACTGGATTATTCATAAACTCAACGGCGGCTATTTCCGGATCACGTCCCGCCAGAGCAATCAGGCTCTCGACGTGTATGAGATGAACAAGAAAGATGGCGGTCCTGTCTGCCTTTGGACCTATTGGGGCGGTGACAATCAGCAATGGCGCTTTCTGCCCGTAGCGACCACTGCCGCAGCCGACCCGGCACCCTAACCTCCTCTTCCACTCCGCCGCTTGGCGGAGTGTGTGCCTTCTTCCAACCACCCATCACTACTCTCCAACCACCCATCACGCTCAGCGTCATAAGTTGAGCTACGCCCATAGCTGCGGGCAATTTATCCGTCGCCTCAATTTGGTTCACACCATTTTTTGTGTAGCACCAATTTAAGACGCATCACCCATTCCAATCTGCCGTGTTTTGGGACACAACGATCCCTGGCAATCCCACATTTAGTGCATTCACACATTGTTGTGTTATTAGAAAATCAACCGACATCTTTTTATCAAGCGTCTGATTTTATTCGGATAGTTAAAGTATTTCGGAGTCCATTTTTTGGTTGGCAAGAGAATTGCGATAGACGCGGCAAGAAATTTATTTTCGCGTCATGTCAAACATTCTTAAATTCCAGCAGGCCAAAATGGAGCACTTATGCGAGCTAGCCAGTTTATCGACCGCCTCAAAAGCAATCTGAAAAAAAATGTCGCCATCGCGGTCGTTTTTTTTATTGCACAGGCCACCCAGGCCGCGCCACTCAAGCTGGAAAAAGAGGAACTGAAATTCGGCTTTATTAAACTCACCGATATGGCACCTCTCGCAATTGCCTATGAAAAAGGTTTTTTTGAAGATGAAGGCTTATACGTAACCCTGGAAGCACAAGCCAACTGGAAAGTTTTATTGGACAGGGTTATCGACGGTGAATTGGATGGCGCCCATATGCTGGCAGGGCAGCCGCTCGGCGCCACCATCGGCTTTGGCACCTCCGCGCATGTGGTCACCGCATTTAGTATGGATTTAAATGGTAACGCTATTACGGTTTCCAACGACGTGTGGAAAATGATGAAGCCACATTTACCAATGGAAAACGGCAAACCCATTCACCCCATTAAAGCTGACGCACTAAAACCTGTATTGGAAAAATTTAAAGCGGCCGGAAAACCCTTCAAAATGGGCATGGTTTTTCCGGTTTCCACGCACAATTATGAACTGCGTTATTGGTTAGCAGCGGGCGGTATCCACCCAGGTTTTTACGCCCCCCACGAAGGTGATACGTCAGGCAATATTCTGGCTGACGCATTACTATCGGTCACGCCTCCGCCGCAAATGCCAGCCACCCTCGAAGCGGGCACCATCAACGGCTATTGCGTCGGCGAACCTTGGAACCAGCAGGCCGTATTTAAAGGTATAGGTGTGCCGGTCATAACCGATTATGAAATCTGGAAAAACAATCCGGAAAAAGTTTTCGGTGTCTCCAATAGCTGGGCGGAAAAATATCCCAATACGCACCTGGCGGTGGTTAAAGCCTTGATCAGAGCCGCAAAATGGCTCGATGACAACAACAATTCTAATCGCCCGGAAGCGGTCAAAATTCTCAGCAAATCCAACTACGTCGGTGCCGATTACGATGTTATCGCCAACTCCATGACCGGCACTTTCGAGTACGAAAAAGGTGATAAACGGGATATTCCGGATTTCAACGTTTTCTACCGCTACCACGCCACCTATCCCTATTATTCAGACGCAGTGTGGTATCTGACGCAGATGCGTCGCTGGGGCCAAATCTCCGAAAATAAACCCGACACCTGGTACGACGAGGTTGCCCGCAAAGTTTATAAGCCGGATGTTTATCTTGCCGCCGCTAAGTTGCTCGTCGCCGAAGGCAAAGTCGATAAAAACGATTTCCCCTGGGAGAGCGACGGCTATCGTGATCCACAGGCAGACTTTATTGACGGCATTACGTATGACGGCCGCAAACCCAACGACTATCTCGCCAAATTTCCCATCGGTTTGAAGGCGGATCAGTTGATCAAAAACGCCAAGCTTGAATCCGCCAAATAATGACACTCCGGTACCGTCCGCCCGTCTGGCGGTGCCAATTCAACCGATAGGTCAAGCCACATGAACAAGCTCATTCATTTCTTCCAATTATCCGGTTTTACTTGGTTTGTCCCGATTGCACGGATGGCGTCTGGAGAAAATCCGCGTGAACAGCTACAGCAGCTCTGGCTGGTAATGGGAATTCCGGTTGTTGCATTTATCGGGTTTCTTTTCCTCTGGGGAGCGCTGGCGCAGAATATCGAAACGAGTCTTGGGAAAATTCCCGGCCCAGCGGAAGTCATTGCTGAAGGTAAAGGTCTTCTCGCCGAACACCGCGCCGAGAGGGAAAAACGAAATTCTTTTTACGAGCGGCAAAAACAGCGCAATGCCGAAAAACTCGCTGAAGATCCCAATACCGAAATCAAATGGCGGGAATATACAGGCAAGTCCACCTATCTGGACCAGATCGTCACCAGTCTGAAAACCGTTTTTATGGGGTTTATTCTGGCGACCATTTTTGCCGTTCCCATCGGAATTTTTTGCGGCCTCAGTCCGGTAGTGAATTCCGCCTTTAACCCAATCATTCAGCTTTTTAAGCCGGTGTCGCCTCTCGCCTGGCTGCCGATTGTGACCATGGTGGTGAGCGCCACTTATGTCACCACAGACGGCGCCTGGTTTGATAAATCCTTTCTCAATTCCGCGATTACGGTAACCCTTTGTTCACTGTGGCCAACGCTGATCAATACAGCTCTCGGCGTTGCATCTATCGATAAGGATCTGATGAACGTCGGCCGCGTGTTACAGCTGGGCTGGTGGACCAAAATCACCAGGCTGGTTCTGCCCTCCTCTCTTCCACTGATTTTCACCGGATTGCGGCTTTCCCTGGGCGTCGGCTGGATGGTGCTGATCGCTGCAGAAATGCTGGCGCAAAATCCGGGGTTGGGAAAATTCGTGTGGGATGAGTTTCAAAATGGCAGCTCTCAATCTCTCGGAAGAATTATGGTCGCCGTATTAACCATCGGCGTCATCGGCTTTCTGTTGGATCGGCTCATGTACACCTTGCAAAGCCTGTTCACCTTCAGTGACAAACGCTAACGCATTCTTTGGACGAGATAAATCATGGCGATCTGCGAAATCAACGGCCTGAGCAAAAGCTACGGCAGCGGGGCCAACGCGACTCACGTGTTGGACAATATCAACTTGAAAATTGAAGAAGGTGAATTTGTCGCTATCGTGGGTTTTTCCGGCAGCGGTAAAACCACTTTGATCTCCAGCATCGCCGGACTGATCAAGCCGGACACGGGAGAAATCGTTTTCAACGGACAAAAAGTTGAAGGTCCGGGCCCCGAGCGCGGAGTGGTGTTCCAAAGCTATTCCCTAATGCCGTGGCTGACGGTGTATGGCAACATCGCGCTGGCGGTAAATGCTGTGCACTCGCGTTGGAGCAAAGCCCAGCGCCACGCGCATATTCTCCACTACATCAAAATGGTGGGATTGGCGCACGCCGTTGATCGCCGCCCTGCGGAATTATCCGGTGGTATGCGCCAACGCGTCGCCGTTGCGCGCGCCCTCGCCATGCAGCCCGACATGATTCTGCTGGATGAACCTCTATCTGCCCTGGACGCACTGACGCGCGCAAAACTGCAGGATGAAATCGAAAGCATTTCGCAGCAGGAAAAAAAGACCATTATCTTGATCACCAACGATGTTGATGAAGCCATACTTCTGGCCGACAGAATTATTCCGTTGAATCCTGGCCCCAAAGCGACTTTGGGGCCAGAGTTTAAGGTCAATATCCCACGCCCTCGCGACAGAACCGCGATGAATCACGATGAGGATTTCAAACAGCTGCGCCGGGACATTACCCAATACCTGATGAAAGTCGGCATGGAAAAAGCCGCCGCCGCGGATGATCAGAGAATATTGCCGGATCTCGCTCCGATAACTCCCTCTGGTTTTTCTTTGCCACAAACCAACGTCAATACTAAAGCCCCCGCTTTCGAGCGCTACGTGGAATTCTCGAAAGTCAGCAAAATATACCCGACACCTAAAGGTCCGTTAAAAGTTGTGGACGAATTCGACCTGAAAATAAAAAAAGGCGAATTCATTTCGCTGATTGGACATTCGGGCTGCGGCAAGTCCACCGTTCTGTCCATGGTTGCCGGACTTAACGATATTTCGGAAGGCGTTATCATTCTCGACGGCAAAGAAATCTACAACGCCGGACCGGATCGCGGTGTGGTTTTCCAGGCGCCGAGTTTATTTCCGTGGCTGACCGCACGGGAAAATGTGCGTCTTGGGGTCGATAAAGTCTATCCCCACGGCAGTCACAAAGAACGCGCTGAAATAGTGGATTATTACCTCGCCCGCGTCGGGCTTGCAGACTCCATGGACAAAAAAGCCAGTGAGCTTTCCAACGGCATGAAACAGCGCGTCGGCATTGCCCGCGCTTTTGCGCTTTCACCCAAATTACTGCTTTTGGATGAGCCATTCGGCATGCTCGACTCCCTCACCCGCTGGGAGCTGCAGGAAGTTTTAATGGAAGTGTGGACGCGAACTCAAGTCACAGCCGTTTGCGTCACTCACGATGTTGATGAAGCCATTCTGCTGGCAGACCGTGTTGTGATGATGAGCAACGGCCCTAACGCCAAAGTCGGAAAAATCATGGAGGTCGACTTACCTCGGCCACGCTCGCGCAAACAGCTTCTTGAACATCTGGATTACTATCGCTATCGCGAAGAATTACTGCAATTTCTCGCGGATTGCGATCACCAGCACGCGCCGGCGAAGCCGAATCCGCCCACAACACCATCCGAGATCAAGCAACCATTTCCGATTACTAAAGAAGTTAAAAAACAAAAAGACGCGAAAGAGCGCATGAGTGCTTAGAGGGCGTTTTTTTACGCAGTATCGGCGAGCGCAGCAGTTACGAAACAGCTTCTAACAAACCAACTTGACACTTACCATTGGGGAGCAACATCTATGAAATTGTATTGCAAAAACATATTGGCTCTGGCGATAACTAGCGCCAGCTTTTCCGCCCCCGCATTCGCGCAAGACGCAGCCTCCATAACAGAGGCTCTTAAAGCGGGTAAAGCGCAATTACATTTGCGCTTTCGCTATGAGGATGTGGAGGAAGACACACTGGAGGATGCCGCAGCCACCACATTAAAAACGCGCTTGACCTACACCTCTGGAACCTATGAAGGTTTTGGCCTGACCTTGGAAATGGACGACACCACCGAATTAGGCAAAAAAGATTACAGCGATGGTGTCACCGACCGCGGAACCGCGACCATTGCTGATCCGCAAGTCACCGAGGTCAACCAAGCATTTATCAGCTACACCAAAGGCGCCACCACCGCAAAATACGGACGGCAGCGGATTATTCTGGATAATCAGCGCTTCGTCGGCGGCGTCGGCTGGCGGCAGGATGAGCAGACCTACAGCGGCTTTACCCTAGCCAGTAAACCGGCCGCGGGATTGTCTTTATTTTATGGCTACATCACCGACGTCAATCGTGTTTTTGCTGAAGCTGCGGATCACAACCATGAATCTCATTTAATCAATGCTAAATACGAAACGCCCATAGGCTCCATTATTGGCTACGGCTATTTATTGGAAAACAAATCCGCTCAGGCGCTATCGAGCAATACCTTTGGCGCGCGCTGGCAAGGCAAAGCTGGAACTTACGTCAATTACAATCTGGAATACGCACAACAGGAAGAGGCCGGTGACAATCCGACAGATTATTCCGCCGACTATATGCTGGCAGAATTGAATGGCAGCATTCCGGTTGCAACGAGCAAAATTAATTTGGGAGTTGGTTACGAAGTATTGGGATCGGACGACGGTCGCGCGGCTTTCACCACTTCATTGGCGACTCTGCACGCATTTCAAGGCTGGGCAGATAAATTTTTGGCGACCCCTGCCGCCGGGATAGAAGACACCTATTTCAGTGTGGGCACCGCATTTAAAGCCGTCACCGTGAGTTTGATATACCACACCTACTCCGCCGACCAAGGCGACTTTGACTACGGGGATGAATTAGGGTTTGTCGCCGAAACCAAGGTTGGCCCGGTAGGACTGACTTTTAAATATGCCGATTACAGCGCGGATGCGGCAGCGCCAACTCCAGGTGTTGGTTATACCCGTGACACTCAGAAGCTCTGGCTGATGGCAGCCGTAACTTTTTGAGTAGAGGGAGCGCAAGCTCCCTATTTTTTTTGCAGCTTTTGCACGACTTTTGCCGCCGTCATTTGCAAACCGACAAAACAAAGAATGGCGAGCAACGCCCACTCAACCGCGATCCAACCAAATAATTCCGGCGCTTTCATCATGGTGGACATCAAGGATTCTTGATAATAAAAAAACCACTGATGCCCATCGGGAAACAATAATTCATGGAGCGCATAAAATACTTTAACCGGTCCGACAACGACGACCACCACAGCGACGGTTGCCATAAAGGCCAAAGTGCCAACCAATTGCAGCTTCAACGAAGGCACAGGCCGGTTTGCCCTTGTGAAATACACCAACAGACCGAGCCAAACTGCCAAGGCCACAACCACCGCATAAGTGGCATAGCCAATTAAATTGGCAACGTCCTGCAGATGAATCAGCTCCGGCTCCCGCAGCAATGTCTGAGGCGTGTGACCGGGAACCACATAAGTCAGCTCCGCCAGCCCTTCGCCACCGCGATGGATTGCGCGGTTGATCCCAGCAAACAAATCGACCCGTTGCTCCCGAGTAGTCAGGTGAAAGCCCTGGCGATACTCATTGGCCGGCGCGTACATATCTATAGCCGCGCCTATTCCGGCGTTGTCGTGCCAAAAACCGTAAGAAAAGTTCACCTGCGCCAACAGCAACCAGCTCACCGCCAGCGCCACAATCAGCCCGCTTAGCGCCAGGGGCACTGCACCCCTGATTGCCAGCAAGCGGGAGCCGCCAGGCACAACCGCCCCCTCCTCGGCTTTGGCTGCGCGGGATTTTGCTGCGACCTTATCGGAGGAGGCAGTGTTTCGCGTAGTCTTTCGCTTCATTTAATGACCATTCTCCTTCCGGCTTTTTCTTAAGGGCATCGCACCACTTCTGGCTACCCACTTCAGGGCTGCACGCGGTCATGACAAACAGAATGCACAAGCACGCTAACATTGTTCTCAGCATAGAGTTTTCCTCAAATAACCAGCCGGCATTATGCCCTTTGAAACGTCTCGGAGCTATAAAGTGGTCTATCGAAACGGGTCTTTTGCCGGTTAGCACCCAACCAACAAGGCACCACAAAAGATCACAAGCAGCTCATCTCGCACGAAAATAATGCTTATTAAAATAGATTAATGCATCCAATTTGATCTCAAAGCAGCTATTACGCACTGTTTTTCATCATAAAATTTATTCAAAAAGGCACTGGCATAGAGCTTGCTGAAGCATCGCCTTCACAAATTAGTGCATTCCACGGATGCTCACGCATGTCGCGCTTCAGAGGGCCCGCATTATGAGTTCAGCAAAACTGAATTTACTGGATTTGAGCAAAGCTAATATCCGCTTATTGCATATTACTTGGTTCGCCTTTTTTCTGACCTTTGTTATGTGGTTTGCCCACGCCCCACTGAAGCCCCTCATTATGGAAAGCTTCAACATGTCAGCGGATCAATGGAAAGCGCTGTTGATTCTGAATGTCGCACTTACGATTCCGGCAAGAATCGTGATAGGCATATTGGTAGACAAGTTTGGACCGCGGGTGGTGTACAGCCTGCTGCTATCCGTATCCGGTGTTATGTGTATCGCATTCGCTGCCGCGCAGACATTCGAGCAGCTTGCTCTCTTACGCTTTTTACTGGGATTTGTTGGTGCGGGGTTTGTTATTGGCATTCGCCTGGTGGGTGAATGGTTTCCCGCTCGCAACGTCGGCCTCGCAGAAGGTATCTATGGCGGATGGGGCAACTTCGGTGCAGCCGCCGCTGCGATTATTTTACCGACCATCGCCGTAACTATATTCGGCGGAGAAAATGGCTGGCGCTACGCAATAGGAACCACCGGAATTGTCGCAATCGCCTACGGCGTTATTTTCTATATAAAAGCCCGCAACACACCCAAAGGCTCCACTTATTTCAAACCCAAAAAATCCGGTGGATTGGAAGTGAGCAATCGACGGGATTTTTATTTCTATCTGGCGATGAATATTCCCATGTATTTAATTTTGGGAGTATTGGCGTGGAAATTATCACCTGCGGATATCGGCCTGCTTAGCAACACCACCACTTATTTTTTATATGTTGTGCTATTACTGCTGTGCATTTACCAATTCAGCCAGATCTACAAAGTTAATAAAGAAATGCTGAGCAAAGGCACGCCGGCACACGACAGATATAAATTTTCTCAGGTGGCC
>JBQGED010000474.1:0-13689 GCA_052039425.1 Sphingobacterium griseoflavum
GGTGGCTACCCGTGGCACCGCTGCCTGTTTTGAACAGGCGGGATTGACCGTAAAAGTCGTCAACAAGGTAGCCGAGGGCCGTCCGCACATTGTGGACATGATCAAAAATAAAGAGGTGGATCTGGTGATCAATACAACGGAAGGCAAGCAGGCCATCCGCGATTCATCATCCATTCGCCGTAGTGCGGAAAATCAGCGGGTGTATTACACGACCACGCTGGCCGCGGCAAACGCGTTGTGCATGGCCATTCGCTTCGGCCAGAAACAAAAAGTACGGCGCCTACAAGAATTGCACGAGGGGATTGCCTAATGGCATTGAACAAAATACCGATGACGGTGGAAGGCGCGGAAAAATTGCGTCTGGAGCTGGAACATCTCAAAAAAGTTGAGCGCCCACGCATCGTTAAAGCGATTGCCGAAGCGCGCGAGCACGGCGACTTGAAGGAAAATGCCGAGTATCACGCAGCGCGTGAACAACAGAGCTTCTGCGAAGGCCGCATCCAGGAAATCGAAGGCAAATTGTCCCACGCCCAGATCATTGATATAAAAGCCATTGCCGAAACCGGCCGGGTGATTTTTGGCGCAACTGTGGATTTGATCAATGTGGAAACCGAAGACGCGGTGACCTATCAGATCGTCGGTGAAGATGAAGCCGATATCAAAGCCAATAAAATTTCCGTTTCTTCGCCGATCGCCCGCGCGCTGGTGGGTAAAGAAGTGGGCGACATCGCTGTGGTTAAAGCCCCCGGTGGTGAAGTCGAATATGAAATCGATGCTGTCCGTCACATCTGATAAGCATGCGCCGGCCGCCGCTGGCGCCATTTCCTGATCATGCAAACCAATCAATCGTCACTTCCCGTGATTAGCATGAGCAAGTTCAGCTTGCTCTATTTTGCGACTGCGGGATTTTATAGTTTGTACTGGTTTTACCGCTGCTGGGTCGGCGCGGAAAAAATAACTGGGCGCTCCTATTTCAAATTTGGCCGAGCAGCCTTCGCTGTGCTGTTCGTTCACGAGTTGTTCCAGTTGTTGTTCAACGAGGAGCGACGCCGCCAAAGCGATTATCCCTGGCGACCGGCGCGCCTAGCCTGGATATTCATCGGCGCAGCCATCGCCCAGGTTTTTCTCACCTACGGCGTCGAGCGGCTTGAGCTGGGAGGATGGGGCAGGTTATCGGTATTTGTTCTGGTGCTGGTTGTGCAGTTTTATTCGCTGTATCAGGCGCAACTGGCGATCAATCGAATTGAAGGCGATCCGTTTGGCAAAGCCAATCAAAGTCTTAATCTGTTCAATCATGTATGGATCATGGTCGGTCTGTATATCTGGATTAAATTGATCTCCAACGCTATTTACCCACCGACCGTGCCGCCCGTTACACAGCCGCCCGGTAGCGTTCCCGCCCCGAGCGCTGTGCGCTGATTTTTCCGCTCAGCGGGCGAGCAGGAAATTCTGCAATAGAGCTTTACCACCCTCGGTCGCGAAGGACTCCGGATGATATTGGATGCCTTCGATGGGGTGGCTTTTATGGCGAATGCCCATAATTTCCGCTCCCGCCAGCGCTGCGGTTTGCAAATCCTGCTTCCCGTCCCGATGCAAAATCACTGACGTAATTTCCAAACATTCCGGCAGAGTTGCAGCCTCCACCATCAGTGAGTGGTAGCGCATGATCTCCAGCGCCTGCGGAATATTCTGATAAACCCCTTTGCCGTCGTGCTGAATCAGCGAGGTTTTGCCGTGCATAGGTAAAGGCGCGCGCACCACTTTACCGCCAAAACAATGCGCAATACCCTGCATGCCGAGACAAACGCCGAGCAGCGGAATTGTCTTGCCCAACTCCAGAATGACCTCACTGCAAACACCAAAATAGGCTTTGTCATCGGGCGATCCGGGGCCGGGAGAAATAATGATGCGATCCGGCGCCAGCGCGCGAATCTGCTCCAGCGTAAGTTCGTTATTGCGCTTGACCTGCACATCAAAATGGCCGTAGCCGACTTTGGACGAGAGAATTTCGCCCACGTATTGATACAGGTTGTAGGTAAACGAATCGTAATTGTCGATGATCAGAACGCGCATTTTATTGACCTTGCTCAGCGGCTGATTTGGGTTCGAAGCTGGCCAGCACATTGCGCATGGCGGAGAGCTTCCGTTCGATTTCCAGATATTCATCAGCGGCGTTGGAATCAAACACATTGCCGCCGCAGGTTTGCGCGTAAGCGGATTCGCCTTTGATAAAAATCGAGCGTATCGGAATCGCGAACGTGCAGTCGCCGTTAAAACTGAACTGGCCGACGGCGCCGCCGTAAGGACCTCGGCCATCCGGTTCCAGGCCGTTGATGATTTTCATGGCTTCGACTTTCGGCGCTCCCGTCAGCGTGCCGGCGGGGAAATTGGAGGCGAGGGCGGAGAACATGTCCTCCTTTTCACTCAAGATGCCGACAATTTCCGAGGAAATATGCTGCACGTGGGAAAAGCGTTTGATGTCCATAAGACTGCGCACTTTTACCGTGCCGAAACGCGCAACCCGGCCGAGGTCGTTGCGGTGCAGATCCACCAGCATATTGTGCTCGGCAATTTCCTTGGGGTCGTTCAGCAGCTTGCGCGCAAGCTGTGTATCCTCCGCCGCGTCTTTGCCGCGTTTGGTTGTGCCGGCGAGCGGGAAGGTTTCCATTTCGCCATTACGCAGGCGGAACAATAATTCCGGCGATGCCCCGATAATTTTCTGATCGCCGAATTTCAAGTAGTACATGTGCGGAGAGGGATTGGTCTCGCGCAATTTCGCATAGATATGGGTGGCATCGCCGCGAATGGTGTAGCGCGTTTTAAAGCCGACTTCACATTGAAAAATCAAGCCTGCGCGTATGTCTTCCTTTACTTTCGCTACGGCTTTGGCGTGTTCTTCTCGGGACATGGTATCGCCGAGGCAGCGGCTTTCGGTTGCGCCAAATGGCCCTATCTTCTGATGCAACAACTCCTCAATTTCGTGATAGCGATTGTGATCGTAGTGATAATAAAAAATCTCACCGGTCATCTGGTCATAGACCAGGCCATCAAGATAAACACCGAATTTGAAGGGCTCGAAATAATCGCTGGTGGTGATGCCGAGACCCGGCTCGAAAAAATTCACACAATCGTAGCCGAGATAACCCACTATGCCGCCGGCATAACGGCGGGAAATGATATTTTGCGGAACCATTTCGCGCAGGGCGTAATAGGGGTTATCACAAGAATAACGTGTGGTCTTGCCGGTGGCCGTGTCGAGTACGCTTAAGGTATGCAAATCTTCCGCGCACAAAATCAGCGATGGATCAAATCCGATGATGTGATGCCGAGAGATCTGGCTTTCTTCACCGAGGGATTCAAACAAAAAACAATTGTCATAACGCTTTTCGATTTTGCGAAACAACTCGAAAAAATTTTGATCCTCCGCCAGCTTGACGTAATTAGGTTTGCCGGGAAGCTCAATTTTGGGAAGCGGTTGTTGTGCAGTCATTTGGCGCTCTGTAAGGTTGGTCGGGCAGAGATATTAGCGCTTGTGAGATCTGTCCGTGGTGGAAAAAACATAATCGTCGAAAAACCGAGTGTTGCGTAGCGCGGCGGCACCGCGGGTCACGGTCGCTATGCCGACGTTAAGGCGAGCGGCGATCTCCCGTTGCGGTATGTCCTGCAACAACATACGAAATATCTGCAGGCGGTTTTCCAGCTCCTCCGCTTCTCTGGGGGTGAGAATAGCATCCAGGGCCGCTTCCATTTCCTTGGGATTGGAAATCCGGCACAGCAGATCAATCAATTCTTTGTAAGGCGATTTTCGTGTATTCATGTACTAGTACGTTACCAAGGGCTGCGGCAGTTGTAAACTGCTAAATCGACGGCCCATCAAGTTGCTGCGGAGCGTTTCGCATCTGTCATGGTCAATGGCGTTTGTCATTGTCGTCTGCTAGTCTCCCGGACCATCTTGCGACCTTTGCTGTGGAGAGAAAAAATGATAGATATCGGCGCCGCTCTTCCGCGGTTTTTACGTGGTGCATCGTTAGCTGTAGGGCTGGCGGTGATCGGTTCTTTGTCATTGCCGGCAGACGAAGCTCTGGCGGCATCTGCTACCGCAGCAAAAATCCATTTGAACCAATTAGGCTTTCTACCGGAGGCCGGCAAGATCGCGGTGGTGCCTAACACACCGAGCGGTGAATTCTGGCTGGTGGATGCGAAAACCGGCAGCGAGGTGCTGCGTGGACCATTGTCTCAGGCGCAATCCTGGGATATGGCGGGTGAGGCGGTGAAAATCGCTGATTTCACAGCGTTCAATAAACCTGGCCATTACCGAATCCGCGTAGCTGAGGCGGGGGAATCGCCGCCTTTTTATATTCAAGAGAACGTCTACGATCCTATTCTTGCGGCGGCCATTAAATATTTCTATTTCAACCGTGCCAGCGCATCCATTGATGCGGATTACGCAGGACCCTTTGCCCGCCCGGCCGGACATCCGGACACTATTGTGTATATCCATCCTTCCGCAGCATCTTCGGCACGACCTGCCGGTACAGTCGTTTCGTCTCCCAAAGGTTGGTATGACGCAGGTGATTACAACAAATACAGCGTCAATGCCGGCATCAGCACTTATACCTTGTTAGCCGCGCTGGCGGATTTTCCGCGGCTGTTTGCAGATGTGCGTTTGAAAATTCCTGAATCGAGCGACGCGCTCCCGGATCTGCTCAATGAAATCCTATGGAATCTCGACTGGTTTATCACCATGCAGGATCCGCATGATGGTGGCGTGTATCACAAGCTTACCGATCTCCGATTTTCCGGTGACGGCATGCCCCACGAGCAAAATACCAAACGTTATATGGTGGAGAAGAGCACCGCCGCCACATTGAATTTCGCTGCCGTATTTGCTTACGCCAGTGTGGTCATGCGCGATTATCAGAAACATTTTCCAGGCCGCTCCGAGCAGTATTTGCAGGCGGCGGAAAAAGCCTGGGCGTGGGCAAAGAAAAATCCTAAAGCCCTTTATGTGCAACCAAAGGAAATTAATACCGGCGCCTATGCCATGGTCAACGAAGATCTACAAGACGAATGGTTTTGGGCTGCGACCGAATTACTGCGGGCGAGCGGTAAAAAAACTTACATATCGGGCATCAATTTGCCCGAAAATCCCCGTGTGCCAGAGTGGAGTTCTGTAGAGAGCTTAGGTCTTTACGCGTTGACGCGGCAAAATAACGCACCTGCAAAAATGCAGCAAGCCGCCGGCGACTTATTGGTTGCGATGGCGGATCGTATGGTGCGGGAATACTGGCAGTCAGGCTATCTCATTCCCATGGTGGAAGCGGATTTTCGCTGGGGCAGTAATGCAGTGGCCATGAACAAAGCGATGGTATTGCTGGCGGCGGAGCGCGTGCGCCCCAATAAAGATTATCGCCCAGCCGCTCGCGCCTTATTGGATTATGTCCTTGGCCGCAACCCCACTGGCTACAGTTTTGTCACCGGCTTTGGCAGCAAATCCGCGCTCCATCCGCACCACCGCATTTCCCATTACGACGGAGTGGCGGCGCCAGTTCCCGGCATGTTAGTCGGCGGCCCGCAACCGGGTTGGCAGGATAAATGTGCCTATCCCAGCCGTTTGCCAGCGAAATCTTATTTGGATGACTGGTGCAGCTATTCCACCAATGAAGTGGCGATTAATTGGAATGCGCCTTTGGTTTATGTATTAGCAGCTTTGCGGGAATAGTGATGCACTAGGAGCTTCGCGCAAAGGCGAAGCTCCATTATTTGCCTTAAACCGTAGCACCCAACTTCCAAGGGTTAAATTCATTGTGACCGTAGCCTAAGTCCTCGCTAACGGTTTTTTCTCCTGAGGCTACCGCGAGTATGCGCGCAAAAATTTGTTCGCCGCATTCTTCTACCGATAAATTCCCGCTGATGATTTCACCACAGTTGATATCAATATCATCGCGCATTTTGGCGTAGAGTTCGCTGTTACTCGCAAGTTTAAGGCTGGGCACGGGTTTGAAGCCGAATGCTGAACCTCGACCGGTGGTAAAACAGATAATATTGGCCCCGGAGGCGACTTGGCCGGTCACAGAAACCGGGTCAAATCCCGGACTGTCCATAAATACCATGCCTTTTTCCTTTACGGGTTCAGCGTACAAATAGACTTCGCGTAGATTGGTCGTCCCCGCTTTCGCCTGCGCACCGAGGGATTTTTCCACTATGGTGGTGAGACCACCGGATTTATTGCCGGGTGATGGATTGTTATTTAGTTCGAATCCATGCATGGCGGTGTAATTTTCCCACCAGCGGATTCGCTCCAATAATTTTTCCGCAATCTGCGGCGTTTCCGCGCGTTGGGTCAGCAGATGCTCGGCGCCGTAAATCTCCGGTGTTTCCGAATAAATTACGGTGCCGCCGTGGCGCACCAGCATATCGCAGGCGGCGCCCAGAGCGGGGTTGGCGGTTATGCCGGAAAATGCATCGCTGCCACCGCACTGCACCGCGAGGGTCAGCTCGCTTGCCGGTACCTCACTGCGAGTGTAGCTGTTCACCAGCGGCAACATGGCGCGGACATGTTCCACACCTTGCGCGATGCTGGCGCGGGTCCCGCCGCTTTCCTGAATCGAAAAGGCTTTGAAATTAGCGCTTTCCGCCAGGCTATTATCCTGTTGCAAGCGCTGAATCTGCATGGATTCGCAACCCAGACCAATCAGCAAAACGCCGCCGAAATTAGGATGGTTGGCGTAGCCGACCAAGGTGCGCTCGAGCAACTCATAGGCTTCACCGCTGGTGCGCATACCGCAGCCGCTTTCGTGAGTGAGAGCGACTACACCATCGACATTGGGAAAATCCGCGAGCGCGCCGGGATAACTGAATTGCGCGGCGATTTGGCTGGCAACGGTCGCAGAGCAGTTAACGCTGGTCAAAATACCGATGTAATTGCGTGTGCCGACTTTACCGTTGGCGCGTTTGAAGCCCATAAAATGGGCGCGTCGTGCTACTGGAAGCATGTCGACGGACTTGCGGTTTACGCAAAATTCGTAGGCTTTATTGCCAATATTGGCGTCGCAATTATGAGTGTGTACATGTGCACCAGCGGCTATATCGGTCAGCGCCGTGCCTATTGGTTGCCCGTATTTGATGACCGGCTGACCCGCAGGAATGGGAGCGATGGCGACCTTGTGCATCGTTGGTATAACGGTCAGGGCCTTATGCGTGTCTGCGCCGGTGTGAAGAACACTGCCCTGCGGCAATTCGGTGATAGCGACGGCGACGTTGTCCAGCGCATGCAACTGCAAAATTCTGCTCAACAGATACCTCGCCAAACGGATATCAAATTCATAACGCGGCCTTCTCGGTTGGAGTGACGCACTGTCCCTGCGCTTGGAAAGCGATAGTGGTCTAAATCTATCAGCTAGTTGGTAAGACCGCAAATCAAATATTGGTAAGACTGTTTCGCTTAATCAGGCGACTGTGAGCGGGATGGTGCATTTGCTAGAATTCCGCGCGCCGGCCTTGAGCCGGCGACCCGTTTATGGTGCAGTAGCGCAACTTAGGTCATACCGACCTGTTACGTATCGATATTTCTAGCAGTGATTTGTCTGACCAACCTCTAGCAGGTTCAGGCTTAGACGTGATCCACGACATAAGGCATAACTCAATATGAGTCATCCGGAATTGACGCAGAAGACAGCAGGTGAAATGCAATCGGGCCGCCTGTATCAGCGGGTTGCGGAGCAATTGGCGGAAGTAATTGCCTCAGGTGAATACCCGGTCGGGTCCCGATTACCGGCCGAGCGCAAGCTGGCGGAGCGCTTTAATGTCAGCCGCCCCACCGTGCGCGAGGCCATTATCGCCCTCGAATTGGCAGGTTGTGTGGAGGTCAAAGGTGGTTCCGGCGTTTACGTGACGTCCGGCAGTTCCAGCGGCCTCGCCGCCACCGAACTGGACGTGGGAGCCTTTGAGATTCTTGAGGCCCGCCTGATTTTCGAAAGCGAAACCGCTGCCATAGCGGCCCGCACCATTACCGATGGCGAGTTGAACGACCTGCGTGCCGCGCTCAATTCCATGATTGCCGAAAACGAGCAGGAGCAGGTTTCGGAAAACGCCGACGAGATCTTTCACCTGCTGATTGCCAAGGCCACCCATAACGAAGCCGTGGTTTCAGTGTGCAAACATCTGTGGTCCCTGCGCAACAATTCCAATGTCTCCGTCAGTATCCTCGAAAAGGTCCGCCAGGCTGGCTCGCGGCCGCGGATCGACGAGCACGTCCGCATTTTTGAAGCCTTGGCTGCACGGGATTCCGACCGCGCCCGCGAAGCCATGCGCGATCATCTGCGGCGGGTAGCCGATCAGTTGCTGGATTCCACGGAGGCGCAAGCGGTTTAAGAGGATTTGCAAAAGGTCAATCGCGAGCGCGAGCGTTTTTCCAGAGTTCGCTGATCACTTTCGTGCGGTAAACGGAGGACGAGGCGCTTAACTCGTCTTTTGGTCTGCCAAATTATTTGAATTGGCCAGTCCTATTTGGTAGCGTCGGTTTGCCCCGGTCGCTTACCGGTGGATTCTTTTTCATTGGTAGGGACCAAACATCATGAATTTCAGCGTAAGTCGACGCTCTCTATTGGCGGCTTTTGGCACCACCGCGCTTGCGGGCTGCTCATCCCTCACCACGGCGCCACAGACGACCTGTGTGGACGACTGGGCGACAGCGGAGAGAATCCGTACTTCTATTCAAGTTCCGATATTCCCCGCCCGCGATTTCCCCCTCGCTGACTTTGTCCGCTCCGGCGAGGACGATATTTCCGCAGCCTTGGCCCGGGCGATTCGCGTCTGTCACCAAGCTGGCGGGGGCCGGGTAGTGGTGCCGGCGGGCGAGTTTCTCAGCGGCCCTATCCATCTGCTTTCCAACGTCAACTTGCATCTCTCCGCCGGTGCGGTTTTGCGCTTCCATACCGACCCGGCTAGATATCTCCCCGCGGTCTACACCCGCTGGGACGGCATGGAATTGATGGGCTACTCGCCGCTCATTTATGCCTTTGGCCAAACCAATATTGCGCTGACCGGCACTGGCGTGCTCGATGGCCAAGCATCTATTGAGAACTGGTGGCCCTGGAAAGGCAACGACGAGTGGGGCCGGCCGGGATTTCCCTCCCAAGATGCTGCTCGGCAGCGGTTGATGAGTGATATGGCCGGAGGTGTGCCGGTGAAGCAGCGGGTTTACGCGGAGGGTGCGTATTTGCGCCCGCCGTTTGTGCAGTTTTACCGGTGCCGCAATGTGCTGATTGAAGATGTGCAGATCCGCCGTGCGCCTTTCTGGCTGCTTAACCCGGTGTTGTGTGAGCACGTGACGGTGCGCCGTGTGCACCTGCACAGTCTCGGTCCCAACTCCGACGGCTGCAACCCAGAGTCCTGCCGCAACGTACTGATTGAAAACTGTTTTTTCGATACCGGCGACGACTGCATCGCGATCAAATCCGGGCGCAATGAGGACGGTCGGCGCATCGCTGTACCCAGTGAGAACATCGTGATTCGCGGTTGCCAGATGCGCGCCGGGCACGGCGGCATCGTCATCGGCAGCGAAATCTCCGGTGGCGCCCGCAATATCTTCGCGGAGAACTGCCATATGAGCAGTCCGGATCTGGAGCGGGGTCTGCGCATTAAAACAAACTCTGTGCGCGGTGGTGTTATCGAGCATGTGCGCTTTCGCAACATCATCATCGGCCAGGTGCAGGATGCCCTGGTGATCAACTTCTATTACGAGGAAGGGGATGCCGGCCAGCACGACCCCACCGTTCGCGATCTCGTCATCGAAAACCTGCTGTGTGAGCGGGCCAAACGGGTGTTCCAGGTGCGCGGCTTTGCGCGCAAACCTATCGAGTCGTTGCGGTTGACCAATTTCCACGTATTGAATGCAGGGGAGGTTGGGGTGGTGCAACACGTCGATGGCTTAGCGGTAGATGGGCTTTCTTTCAATGGTCAGCCGCTTGAGTTACCAAGCGAGAGTTAGCTTATAAAAATTGGTCAGGCAAAAAATGTTGTTTTGGTCTTCCAAGTTATGTAACTATTGCCTCGCTAATGGAACCTAGATGCGCTTCGTGGTGCGTCTTTAAGCGGCACGCCAACTCGGCAGCAGTTGTTCGACTCGAGCACGGCCAAGCCAGCCCTCTATCGATGATCCAACTGGGATAACAATAATGATGCCCTTCAAAGCCAAATCCCTCGTGCTAGCAGTGGCGTTTGCCACTTCTGCATATGCGCAAGTGAATTCACCCGCGACACAAGTCTCTTCCACCGGCACCATTGTGGAAGAAGTCGTAGTCACCGGCAGCTACCGGGACAGCCTCGCCAATGCCCTGGAAACCAAACGCGGTGCCACTGCCGCCGTTGACGCAATCATGGCGGAAGACATCGCCGACTTCCCTGATAACAACCTTGCCGAATCTCTGCAGCGTATTCCGGGTGTGGCAATTTCCCGGGTAGCAGGGGAGGGGCGCAATATCACCGTGCGCGGCCTCGGTCCCGACTACACCCGTGTGCGCATCAACGGTATGGAAGCGATTGCCACCGGCGGCGGCACCGATGCTGCAGGCGGCGCAAACCGCGGTCGCGGCTTTGACTTCAATACGTTTTCCTCGGATTTATTCAATTCGCTCACCGTGAGAAAAACCGCTTCCGCAGATGTGGAGGAGGGATCGCTGGGCGCAACCGTGGATTTAAATTCGGCGAAACCGTTTGATTACGATGACTTGGTGTTCACTGCCGGTGCCCAGGCTGGCTATAACGATTTATCCAAAGAGGTGGATCCCAAACTGACGTTGCTTTTTAGTAACCAGTTCAACGATTGGTTTGGCGCTTTGTTATCCGTGTCTTACTCTGAGCGGAATCTGGAAGACAACGGCTCCAGCACTGTGCGCTGGGCGAACGTCAACGATTTTAATAATTGCAGCGCGGCGGATTGTGATCTCGCTGCGGTAAACAATGCCTTCCGTCCCCGCCTGCCGCGTTATGACGCTTACACACATGAAATGCAGCGACTGGGTCTGAGCGGCAGTTTGCAATTCAAACCCACCGATGTGACCGATATCAGTCTGGATATTCTGTATTCCAAACTCGATGCCACTCGCAACGAAATCTTTATGCAGGCCATTTTGAACAGCAATGGCCAGACGTCGCCCATGACGGTGGTGGATTACGAAATTGATGGCACCAACACCCTGACCTATACCGCCTTCAATAATGCGACTTTCCGCGCGGAAAATCGCTACGACGAGCTGACGACGGATTTCAACCAAATCACTCTTACCGGCAGTCACGAATTTTCCGAGCGCTTGCGCGGTAAAGCGCTGCTCGGCCGTGCGGAATCCGAGTTCGACAATCCCGTTCAAACCACTGTGGTGATGGAAAAATCCGGGCTGGATTTTTCCTACGATTACCGGGGTCGCAACCGCGAGAATCCGCAGCTGGTTTTTGGCAGTGCCGACGCCTCCGATCTCAATGCGGTTGACGGTTGGGGCATCAACAGCGTGCGCCTGCGGCCACTCGGCGCCACCAATACCTTTGATGTCGCCAGCGCCGATCTGGAATTTGATTTAAATGATGCGGTCACCTTAAAAGGTGGAGTGCATTTCAAAACGTTTGAATTTGAAACCACGGAAGCGCGCTTGGCCACCGAAGGCTCGGCAATTCCTGCGGAAACGAGTCCCGCGTATCAAACGGCTGTGGCCATTGCTGGCATCACTTTTACCGAAGACAACACCACTCTGTATAACGCCGGTATAGGTCCCCAGGGCACTTGGCGCATTCCCGATCTCAATGCCATTGCGCAGCAATACGGCCTTTACGCTGGCGGACCTTTTGCGACAAGTTCGACCTTTCGCCTCGCCGATAATTATTCCGCCGAAGAAGAGACTTTAGGCGCGTGGATGCAATTAGCGTTCGATACTCAAATTAATAACACCCCGGTGCGCGGTGATGTGGGTTTCCGCTATGTGGATACCGAGCAATCATCCACGGCCTGGGCGCGAGTCGCTAACACCGATCAGCAGATCACTCGCGATCACTCCTATGACGACGTACTGCCATCTGTGAATCTGGTGTTCGAGCCTATTGAAAATGTGCTGCTTCGATTTGCTTATGCAGAAGTGATGGCGCGGGCCGGTTTGCAAAGCATTCGCCCCAATTTGTCGATTTCCGCCTCTGGCGGCAACCGCACCATTCAGGGCGGCAATCCGCAGTTGGAACCGACCAAAGCGAAAAATTTCGATATGGGTGTGGAAGTTTATTTTGAGGATGGCGGCGCGTTTTCTGCAGCGGTCTTCAAAAAAGAAATCGACTCTTTTGTGCAGGAATTGCGGCGCACTATTCCATTTACCGAAGTGAGTTACAACGGAGAGCCATTGCCGGCGCAATGGGCGGTAGATGCATGCACCGCCGGGCCGGGATATACCCCCGGTGGTTGTGACGAAAATGTACCGTGGGATTATCGAGTTCCCTTAAATGGACCGGGTGGTGATCTTTACGGATTTGAAGTGGCTTACCAGCAGCCCTTTACATTTCTACCAGGCTTCTTCAGCAATTTCGGCCTCATCGCCAATTTCACTTATGTGAAAGCTCAGCTCGATTACACGGATCTCAACGGCACCGTATTGGCGACACGTAATCTGAACGGTTTGTCCGAGTCGACCAAAAGCGCGACCCTGTATTACGAACAGGATAAATTCAGCGCGCGTATTTCCACTGTCACTCGCTCATCCTATTTGACCCAGCCGCTGGGGCGGGACGGCAATGATATGGAAGGCACCAACGCCACCACCAATGTGGATGCTGCCTTTTCCTATCAGTTGACCGAACAGTGGAAATTGTCCTTGGAAGCGCTGAATTTAACCGACGAAGCGGATGATCAGTGGGTCGATAGCGTGGGTAATCGTTTGTCGTATTATCACGAAACCGGCAAACAGTTTTACCTTGGCGTGCAGTACAAATATTGACGCATGAGAATAAATACTGACGCATGACAATAAAACGTATGAGGCCGGTACACCAAACCATTTCCCTCGCATTTGCATTTGCCTGTGTGTTGCTGCAGACCGGCTGCAATCAAATCTCCGCGCAAAGACAAGCGTTGGCCAGCACTTCGCTGGCCACGCTTGAGCTTGCCAATCCCTCGAATTTCCCTCGCGCCAGTGAGCCGGTTTACCTCAGTTTTTATGATCTGGGTGTAGCGGAGCGAGAGGATTTGGTTTTTGCCAACGGTAGCCGGTTGTTGCCGACGGATCTGGTTGATGTGGATGGCGATGGTCAGCAAGACGGAATTTTTACTGCGGTGGATTTTGCCGCGGGAGAAATTCGTCTTCTCGATGTAGTGCCGGTGATCGGCAAAGCCAAACCGCAAGCGCCGAAACGCGCCCAGGCGGAAATTTCCGTTAAGAACGACGGCAAATGGGTGCCGCGTGGCGACGGCAGTGGCTACAAAAATTACGAAGGCGGCGAATTCATTAATGTTGAGAAAGTGACGGTTCCTGCCTATTACACGGATCATTCCAATTGGATCCGTTATGAAGGGCCGGGTATTGAGTCCGCCCGAGTGGGCTATCGGATTTATTTAGATGGGCGCAACGGTTTTGATATTTTCGGTAAATCGGTCGCGGAACCGGTATTGCAGCAAGTCGGCCTGGACGGCTACGAGTCCTACCATCACCCGCAACC
>JBQGED010000475.1:0-16785 GCA_052039425.1 Sphingobacterium griseoflavum
CAGGCGCAAACCGCAATTCTTTCAGCGCAGCTTGAATCACTATGGCGTCGTTCAATGCACGGTGCAGCGGCAGTGCCAAGCGCGCGGCTATACGGGATTTCACGCGTTGATATTTTGCCTGCTGATAATCATCCAACAGATATTCGATCGCGCTACAGCGGGCCAACGCGGGCATTTTCGCAGCGTTAAACAATGCATGAAACCAATGGCAGTCGTGCACCCAGCAATCACTATATAAAGTAACCCCATTGCAGATCGCATTAATATCTCGACAAATCTCCTGAACGGGGCGTCCCTCTTTCATCAGGTAGGGGCGCTCTATTCCGTGGACGTCTTGAGCGCTTTTGTCCCAATGAAGCCAATTGGCTTCTGGCTTTACCAGGGATTGATAGCGCGTACCGTCAGGGAGAACAATACCGATTTCAATCGGATAGCTCTCCCTGCCAAAACCGGAGGCTTCTATGTCCATTACCGCTACATCTCGCGCCGCCGTTCTTGTCAGAGTTTTCATAAAAAATCCAAGATCGTATATAAAGTAAGATGCACACCCTTAAGCAATACCTGTGCCACTTCTCAGTCTGCCTGCAATTTAAAATTTGAATCCCATCTGGCATTGATCGCACAAGGTTTTATCTATTACTTATGTAACGTACTCATTCAAGGATTCCCTACCCACAACACAAACCAGCTGAATGGCGCAGAAATTCATGTAACTTTTTACGGCTGGACTTGTAATTCCTGCAGGAACAAAACTTTTCGGAGTGATGCCAGCAGAGCCTTACGCACCGAGAGAACAAAAAATAAGCGCAGCAGGACAGAATGACCGAGCCAACCAGCGGTTTTTGCCGCACTGACTCAAAAGACGCGTGATTCCATCCAGATGGCATAAAATCCGCATAGCATAAGATGTGTTTAACACCATTGGGAGATAACTATGTTAAAGGCACATGTTTTTGCAATTTTGTTAGCGATATTTGGGGCAACTTCTTTGGTCGGCTGCGATTCCAACGACGGTCCGGTTGAATCCGCCGGTGAGCGTGTGGATAACGCGGTAGACAATACCAAAGATAGCGTTGAAGATGCGGCAGATGATGCTGGTGACGCTATTGAAGATGCTACTGACTAACTATCGGGTTTCGATCTTGGTCAATAACAGTTGACTTGAGCACTAACGATGGCGGTTTAAAATCCCGCCATCGTTTATCCAATCACATTTTGTCTTCGTCAAAATCGCGGCGTTTAAAATAGGAAAAAAACTGAAAAATAATAAAACTCATTACGGATAGGCAAATCGCTATTTCATAACGAGCATACGCCACCGAAATTCCAATCGCTCCAGTGATCCAGATGCCCGCTGCTGTAGCGGTGCCACCCACTCTCCCCGCTTCTTTAACTATCGCTCCGCCGCCAATAAACCCTATTCCGGTAATAATGCCGTACATAACCCTGGCTTCAGCCTCGGAACCTTCATAAACACTCATCGCCACCAGCATGAAAGCGCAGGAGGCAATAGTAACCAAAGGAAAAGTTCGCAAACCCGCACCTCGAGCATCCCTGGAGCCGTGTTCGCGATTAAAAGCAATTGGCAACGCCAAAATAAAAGCGATGCCAAGCTGGTAGAAATGAAAAAATATCAGTCCGAAATCGATCCCAAATTCCCCAGGCATGCTGGCTCCTTAATTGATTGTCACCTCGCTGCAACCGATAGCTTTGCTGTCCCATGATAAGTCGGTAATGGCACCACTGCCGCAGCGATTGCCTCTGCGCGCTTCTGCAGATATAGCTGTTTGGCAAGTGCCAGAGTCATGGTCCGTCGGTATTCATTCGGGTTGACGGTGAATGCGACAAAATCGCCGATGGCCTGCGCCAGAGCATTTTTTAAATGGTAGATCCGCCATGGAGTAATACTGCTGCGCCGCCCCACCAACAAATCGATATAGCGTGCGCCGAGCTGCTTGATTTCGATACAACGCAGATCCGCTATCTCTTGAACGCTCATTACTTGCTCAAATTCCTCTACAGCCTCCTGCCAACGTTTAACCGTATTTTTCTTTATCAATTTTTCCTGCCAAACCGTTTCAAGAAAATAAAAAAAATGCGGCAGGGAAAAGCGGGTTTTTTTTAGTTTCATAACTCCTCTCCATACGGCGGCACCCAAATTTAGGGTTCACCGCCGCTCTGATCTCGTTGCATCCATAGGAGCAACTAGCGCGCCAAATGCGAAAAATAAGGTGCTGCCTAAAAACAACTGCCGACAAGTTCACAGAAATCGCCGCAACGAGCCGCGAATATGCATCATAAGAAAAGAGGAAAATGTAAAAAAGAGAAGAAAAGAGGAGAAAAACGGTTAGAACTGCCGGCTTTCAGAAATGCCGGCAGTTCATTGAGATCAACCTTTGCGGTGTTTAAAACCTTTATTTTTTGGCTTGCCTTTCGCCTCGCCCGGCTCACCTTTACCGCCAAAACGTTCTCCGGACGGCTTCTTTTTTTTCTCCTGGCTACCCAGCAGAGAAAGGTTGAGCTGTTTTTGACAAACCCAGGTTTTTTGCAATGCACGAAACACTTCCTTGGGCATACCCTTGGGCAGATCCACAGTACAGTGATCATCATGAATTTTGATATGGCCGATAAATTCACTGTCGATACCGCCTTCATTGGCAATAGCGCCGACGAGATCACCCGGCCGCACGCCGTCGCGACGGCCGACTTCCACGCGATAGGTTTCCAGATCCGCGTCCATGTCTTTCGACTTCTGGCGCTTTTCCTTTTTCGCCGGCTTGGCGTCGCGCTGTTCACGGGCGACAAAATCATTCTCGGCTCTTGCGTCGCGCTCGTTTAACAATAACGGCTGTTCGCCCTGGAACAGGCACGCTAAAGCGGCGGCCACACTGAGCGGATCGCTATCGTTTTCGCGGCAGAATTCTTCGATCAATGATTGATAAAAACCCAGGTCCTCGGCTGCCAGCGTTTCCTGGATTTTGTGCTTAAAGCGAATCACCCGCTGCTCATTAATATCCGACGCGGAGGGCAACTTCATCGGCTGAATCGGTTGGCCGGTTGCCTTTTCGATGGCCTGGAGCATGCGCACTTCGCGCTTGGCGACGAACAGGATGGCCTCACCAGTGCGCCCGGCACGGCCAGTGCGGCCGATACGGTGAACATAAGCCTCGGTGTCGTAAGGGATGTCGTAATTGAGGACGTGACTGATGCGATCCACATCCAGCCCCCGCGCCGCCACGTCGGTAGCCACGAGTATGTCGATCTGACCATTCTTCAATTTATCGACGGTGCGTTCGCGGACATTTTGCGCAATGTCGCCGTTGAGCGCGGCAGCGCTGTAACCACGCGCCTCGAGCTTTTCCGCCAGCTCGACGGTGGTCGTTTTGGTGCGCACGAAAATAATCATGGCATCAAAGGATTCCACCTCGAGAATGCGGGTGATCGCGTCCAGCTTGTGAAGGCCGCTCACCGGCCAGTAGCGCTGGCGGATGGTTTCTGCCGTGGTGGTTTTCACCTCGATTTTGACGTGCTCAGGATTGTTGAGATAGGTGTTGGCCACTTTCGCGATGGCTTTGGGCATGGTCGCGGAAAACAGTGCGATCTGACGGTTGCTGGGCGCGTGGCTGAGGATCCACTCCACGTCATCGATAAATCCCATGCGCAGCATTTCGTCTGCTTCATCCAGAACAAGGTGTTTGATGCGATCGAGTTTCAACGTGCCCTTGCGCATATGATCCATCACCCGCCCTGGTGTCCCTACGATCACATGCACACCGCGCTTAAGCGCTTGAATTTGTTTGTCGTAAGCCTGACCGCCGTAGATGGGCAGAATATGAAAGTCCTGGAGGAAATGCGCATAGGTCTGAAACGCTTCCGCCACCTGGATCGCCAGCTCGCGAGTCGGCGCCAGCACCAGCACCTGCGGGTGGCGTTGACGCAAATCCAGCTGTTGCAGAATCGGCAGAGCAAATGCGGCGGTTTTACCCGTACCCGTCTGCGCCTGCCCCAATACATCCCGCCCTTTGAGCAGTGGTGGAATTCCCATGGCCTGGATCGGCGAAGGTGTTTCATAGCCGACCTGCTGCAGCGCTTGCAGCAAAGGTTGGGAAAGCCCCAGTTGTTCAAAAGTTGGGCTGGTTTGGGTCATGGGCGAATCCTGTACAAAAAGGCAAGGATGGAAACATCGAGTGCCGGGGGATAAAAGGGGGCCGAATTATACAGACAAAGCGAACCCATGTCTGTTTTTTAACCGGTGAGATTTAGTTCGGCGGATCTACTTGACCAAGAATGGATCCGTTGACCCGGAACCATCCTGCGACGCTGTGGCGCTCCCGCAGGGCGGGGAGAACTTCGTGAGGAAACTCCTCACTGAGGAAGACGACAAGAGTACCTAAAACCGGCGCCACCTTTTGCAAAGGTGCGCCGGTTTGCGGATGGTAGATCATCAGCTCTCCTCCCTGTCCAGGCTGCCAATCCGGATTCAAATACGTAACCAAGGATAAGCGCCGGTTGGACTCACCGCGAAAGGCGTCCAGATGGGTACGGTAAAAATCCCCAGGGTGGTACACCGCCAAATGGCTTTCAAAGGAAAACAGGCCGAGAAAAAGCCGCCGGTTCAAATAAAGCCGCAAATCGTTGGTCCAGCTGTGCCAGGGCGCCGCCAATGGATCTGCGTCATCGATCCAGGCAATCCGGTCGCGCCGCAATTCACGATTGTGATTCTGCTCCTGACCCCGACCTACACCCGCCGCGCGAAAATCAGCGCCGGAGCGCTCGTTAAGCTGTTGCAAACAAATTCGCATTGCAGCCGGCAATCCGTTCGGCAGCACCAACCACCCTTGTGTTTCCAGCGCGACGGCGATCTGCTCAAGCAGATCGTCATTGTCGGTCGCGCCAGCACTGCTCATGGTGAATTACGCAAATACGCTGGCGGCGAGATAGACGTTGTAGGCGATATAACATACGAGCAGCGCAATGCCCTCGTAGCGGTTGATCCGGCCGGGGCGCCCGCGCCAGCCGCGACATATAAAGAAGAGCAATAAAGTAAGCAGGGCCATCACCGACATATCGCGATAAATCACCTCGGCCCCCACGCTCAAGGGTGCTATGCCACCGGCAATACCTACTACGGCCAGGGTGTTGAATAGGTTAGAGCCAATCACGTTGCCCACGGCTATGTCGTGCTCGCCTTTGCGCGCAGCGGCGATGGACGAGGCGAGCTCAGGCAGCGACGTGCCCACCGCCACAATGGTCAGGCCGATAATCAGATCACTCACGCCTAAGCTTTGGGCGATGGTTACCGCGCCCCAAACCAGTAAACGTGAACTTGCCACCAGCAACAGCAGGCCGACGACAAGCCAAAACACAGCTTTGCTCAGAGGCATTGCATGCTCATTCAGAGACTGCTCGGTCTCACCGCCGAGGGCGTCATCTTTGTTGCGCATACCTTGAAAAATAGTCCACCCCATGATGGCGGCAAACACTCCTAGCAATATCCAGGCGTCCGTCCGACTCAAATCCCGATCCCACAACAGTCCCACAGAAAGTGCTGTCACCGCCGCGAGAATTGGCAATTCCTTGCGCACGACCTGAGACTGCACAGCAATGGGACTGATTACTGCGGTCAGCCCCAGAATCAAGGCGATATTAGTGATATTGGAACCATAGGCATTACCAAGGGCGATGCCCGGATTGCCCTGCAGAGCCGCCAGCGCGGATACCACCATCTCGGGCGCCGAGGTACCGAAGCCGACAATCACCATACCGATCAGTAGCGCCGGCATTCCAAAATAACGCGCTGTCGCTGCGGCGCCGTCGACAAACCGATCCGCGCTCCACACCAGCAGCGCAAGTCCGCCTATAACTCCAAGGAAAGCCAGCAGCATAAAAATTCCATCGATGGGTACTGAAAAGGCGGCTATTGTACAAGCCGTCTTTCCTCACACAAGCGTAAAGTCACTAGCGACCCCAGCCGATACTCGGCCCGACGGCGCGGCGGAACAGGTGACTCTGGGCTACGCTTTATGCAATTGCGAGCCAAAGCCATGTTTTCATGACAGAACCGCCCCAGCATCGGCCGTCGCCGGGTAAATCACTGCACAACGCGTATATCCAACTGCTAAAAGAGGAGAGCCTCTGGCAGGGGGACGTAGACACGAGCCTGCGGACTGTGCTGAACCACTGCGCGGAGCACCTGCAGGTTCAGCGAGTGGGGCTCTGGCGCTTCAGCGGCGCCGACCGCCTTTATTGCCAGCTGCTCAGGGACGGGCAACACGGCGTGCACGAACCAGCGCTGGAAATCTTCGTGCACGACCACGGCCCCTACTTCGCCGCCATGCTCAACGGTCGGGTTCTGGCCATTCCAGATGCGCTCACCTCGCCGGAGACGGCAACCTTTCGCGCCGCTTATTTTGAACCTTTGGGTATCACAAGCCTCCTCGACGCGACCTTGCGGCAGGTTGGCAAAATCATAGGTGTGCTCTGCATCGAGCATGTGGGGCCGCCGCGCATCTGGTCGGCGATGGAGCAGAACTACGCCATTTCCATCGCCGATCTGCTCACACAACTTCTCGCCGTGCACGCCCTCTACCGCACCGAGGAGCGCTATCGCAAAGTCTTTAACTCCACCACTGATGCGATTTTTGTCCTGCAAAACAATCGCATGGTGGAGTGCAACAACGCCTCGCTGAAACTCTACGACTGCTCTTTCGAAGAATTCGCCCGCTACCCCCCTAAACGCTTCTGGGCCGAATATCAACGGGACGGCGCTCTGTCAGTCGCCAAAGCACGCCGCTATGTGCAGCCGGCGTTGGACGGCATACCCCAGCAGTTTGAGTGGCGCCAGCGCCGCTTCGACGGTTCCGAATTCGACAGCGAGGTGTCGCTCACGCGCATTGAACTCGACCAGATCCCCTACCTAGTCGCCTGCGTCCGCGATATCACCGAACGCAAACAGGCCGAGGCCAGAATCCAGCAATTACTGTCCCTGCAGCAGGCGATCTTCGACGGCGCCAACTACAGCATCATTGCTACCGGTCTGGATGGTGTGATCCTGAGCTTCAACTACGGCGCCGAGCGCCTGCTTGGCTATCCGCAGGACGAAGTCATCAACAAGCTGACGCCGGCACATTTTCACGATGAGGAGGAGCTGTACTGGCGCTCCATCGAACTCGGCGAGGAGCTGGATCAGACAGTCGCACCTGGCCTTGCCGCCCTCACCACCAACCCGACCTTCAACCGCACCGAGGAGCGCGAGTGGACATACATCCGCAAGGATGGCGAGCGCCTGCCGGTACTAGTGTGCGTCACGGCGTTGCGCCAGGGCGGTCAGCTGTCTGGATTTCTCTATATCGCCTCTGACATGACGGAGCGCAAAAAAGCGAATGAGCAATTGCTCAATTCCAAACGTGAAATGGAATTCCGCGCGAACCACGATGAACTTACCGGCCTGCCTAACCGCTCCCGTCTGCACGACATGACCCACGCCGCCATAGTCACCGCGCAGAACCGCGGCCAGAAGCTGGCGTTGATGCTGATCGATCTGGACCGTTTCAAAGAGGTCAACGATACCCTCGGCCATGCCATCGGCGACAAACTGCTGCAGAAAATCGCTCGCCAGCTCGACCAGATCCTACGCGCCCGCGGGGCGCAGCTGTATCGCCTCGGCGGCGATGAATTCGCCGTGCTCATGCCCAACGCTCTGGATGAGCCGGACATTTTGTCACTGGCTAACGCCATCCACACCAGCCTGCGCAGCCCCACCCAAGTGGAAGGCATATCCCTGGAGCTGGGCGGCAGCGTGGGCATTTCCATCTATCCTCGTCACGGCGACAACAGCCATTCGCTGCTGCGCTGTGCCGACGTGGCCATGTACCGCGCCAAATCCGAAGCATCACGCACGGTGATCTACAACGCCGATCAGGACGCCCACAGTCCGCGGCGACTGTCCATGATGAGCGAACTGGGCACCGCCATCCGCCACAACCAGCTGGTGCTGCACTACCAGCCGCGGATTCACATCGCCAGTAAGCGCTGTCTGGGATGCGAGGCTCTGGTGCGCTGGCAGCACCCGCGCTTGGGCATGGTGCCACCTGCGGAATTTATTCCCCTGGCGGAAATGGGCGACTTGATCCAGCCCCTTGGTTTATGGGTCCTGGAAAACGCTCTGCAGCAGATCGTGCGCTGGCGCGAAAGCGGCCTGGAACTGCTGGTATCGGTAAACCTGTCCACGCGCAATCTTATGGATTCCGCATTTCCATCCCATATTGAAAAGCTGCTGCACAAATATGCGGTGCCACCCAATCTGCTGGAAGTGGAAATTACGGAGAGCACATTAATAGGCGACCCCGAGCGCGCGCTGAACGTGATCGACCGCATCCACAGCCTGGGCGTGCGCTTTGCCATCGACGATTTCGGCACCGGCTATTCGTCCCTGGGCTATTTAAAACGCCTGCCCATCGACACTTTGAAGATCGACCGCTCGTTCATTCGCGACATGCTTACCGATGAGCAAGATGCGGTAATTGTCCGCTCCACCCTGGGACTCGCCCACAGCTTCGGACTGGAAGTGGTGGCGGAAGGCGTGGAGGATCAGCAAACGCTGGAGGTTTTAAAAAACCTCAATTGCGAACAAGCCCAGGGTTACGTGATCAGCCGCCCCGTGCCTGCGGATGAGTTTGAAACCTGGTATCGCGCCGAAGGTCATCCGCCGTCAGATCCTTAATTTTGGATTTTATTTAATAGGGTATTTTTTGAAGATACGGCGGCAGAAGCGGCCGTATGAAAATAGAAGGGGGAAATTATTTCCTTAATGCATACTACTTCCCTGCATATAAGCTTCCACAGAATCCGCGGCCAGCGGACGTGAATAATAAAATCCTTGAATATAGTCACAACCTTCTGCGCCGAGACGATCCAGCTGCCCCTGGGTTTCAACACCTTCCGCGAGCACCTTCATATTCAGGCTGTGGCCCAGATTAATCACGCTGCGAACTATGGCTGCGTCCACCGGATCAGTTTCAATACCTTTCACAAAGGACTGGTCGATTTTGAGTTTGCTTACGGGGAAACGCTTTAAATAACTGAGCGAGGAATAACCTGTGCCAAAATCATCCAGGGAGATATGAAACCCTTCCTGGCGTAACCGCCGCATAGTGGCAATGGCATTGTCCATGTTTCTCATAACCGCGGATTCGGTAATTTCAAACTCGATATTTTGCGGATCGACTTTTTGTTCGCGCATGACCTCAAGAAGAGATTCCACCAGATTGGGTTGATACAACTGAATGGACGAAAGATTAATAGCAACAGGTAGGCGCGACTGAGGAAAACTTATGTTCCAGGCCGCCGCCTGCCGGCAGGCGGATTCCACCACCCATTTACCCAGCGACGGCATCAGCCCCATATTTTCCGCGATTGGAATAAAGGCTGCGGGCGACAGAGGTACTTCGTCAAAGGCATTCCAACGCAACAGCGCCTCCACCCCAACTACGGAGCTGTCCTGCAAGCGTACCTGCGGCTGGTATTGCAGGGAAAACGCGTCACTCTCCAGTGCACCGCGCAGCTTTTCCGAAACGCGATGCTGCCAGCGCAGCTTGTTATGCATGACTCGCGAATAAAAATGGTAGCTGTTGCGGCCACCCTGTTTAGCGGCATAGAGAGCGAGATCCACATTTTTCATCAACTCGTCCAGGCGCACATCATCGTCGGGAAAAACGGTTATACCGATACTGGTGCGCACGCGAATTTCGTTGCCAAATAAAAAGAAAGGCTTGTTTACCAGATTATTCAACAGCCGCTCCGCCACCAAGCCGGCTTCTTCCGCGCGCTCGATGCGCTCAAGCAATACCACAAATTCATCGCCCCCGAGCCGCGCCAGGGTGTCAGTCGATTTAAGGCAGCCGCTCAAGCGCCGGCCGATTTCCCGCAACAACTGGTCACCCACCGGATGACCGTGGCTGTCGTTAACCATTTTGAAATGATCAAGGTCGAGCAATAACAAAGCGCCCCTGCGGTTATTGCGCTGCACGTCAGTCAGCGCATGGGCGAGGCGATCTCGCAGCAGCGCGCGATTTGGCAAGCCGGTGAGTTCGTCGTGGGTAGCCATATGTTCCAGCTCTTTTTGCGCCACCAACTGCTCCGTCATATCCAAACCTATGCCCCAGTTGGCCCAACCGGCGATGGGCACCTGTTTGGAAATGTTGTACCAGGCGATCTGATGCTCATAACACTGTTTGGAAACAAGCGGGCGGATAAAGTGCTGATAGCTGGCGCCGCCAGCGCGGCACTCGTGCAACAGCTGTTCGCGATAATCCGTATCTGGAAACAGATGCGGTAACACCGCGTTGTCGCCCATTACCTCCTCTTTGGTGAAACCACTCACCTCCTCGGCCCGGCGATTCCATGCGAGAATGCGGCCTTCTTCGTCGTAGGCATGCAATATCACCGGCATGTTCTCCACCAGATCACGCATCTGCTGTCGGCTTTTTTCCAGGGCCCGCCTTTGCACAGATTGGATCACCACGTAAAAAAACATACCCCAGGAAATCGGCTGGAGAATTTGCAGATAGTCGCCGACGTTTTCCTCCATGTCTGAGCTGATGCCCAACCCCAACCAAGTCCAGAAATTAATACCGTTCACGATAGCGGTAAAACTGCCGATCATCGCGATCAGCCATTTTTCTTCTGTCGCTAAACGATGCCGCCAGGAAGTCAGCATCATCGCCACGGCGCCAAGTGCGGCTAAGGCTCCCACGCCATCCAATAGACTAATCATAAGCATTGGCCTTACCGTTCCTCATTCCCATCCAACACCAAAGCAGCAGCAACACCGCGTTCGCCGCATAGCCCAAATGCTCTACGACATTAAAAAATACCGGGAAAATTACATGTTCCAAGACGGTGGCGACCCAGCCAACCCAGATTGCGAAAAAGGCGGCTAACAACCAATTAGCGGCGGGAAGTCGGCTGAATGCAGCGCGATTAAGACCGACAAGCGACAGCACCAAAGTGCCGAGACACAGAACGAAAAGTTCGTTTTCATGCATATGAGATTCGCCTGAACTTGAGAATAGCGATTGGACCAACAATTACCTGAATGCACTGCGCTGCGCTTGAAATTACCTCAGTGCGCTGCATTTGAATTACCTAAATGCACTGCGCTTGTATTACCGGAATGCATTGCACTTGGGTATCGCGCCCGCGATTGTGGGTCCATGTTGTTATTTTTTGATATCGCATTTTACGCAGCGTTCGCCTGCCTATTTTCCGCTCTAAAAATCGGAAACAGGTTCATTACATAGGCGCAATAAATTTCGCTGACTCTATTTCAACCTAGCATAGAAGTAAACAATTACAAACGCGCAAAACCAGAATCAGCCGAACGGTCGGCAAAAGAAAGGCACCGAATAAAGGTGCCCTGAGGAAATAAAGAGTGGAAATAAAAGAGGCTTACTGCTCGACGAAAGCGCGTTCTATCACGTAATGTCCAAAGTGTCCATGACGCACCTCTTTGAAGCCCTGATCATCCAGAATGCGGCAGGTTTCTTTCAGCATGGATGGGCTACCGCACAACATAAAGCGGTCGTTTTCGAGATTAATCGCCGGCAGACCCACATCTTTAGCTAATTTACCGGAAACGATCAGATCGGTTAGGCGCCCCTGATTACGGAAGGGTTCGCGCGTCACGGTCGGGTAATAAATCAGTTTCTCCCGCACCAGATCGCCGAGAAACTCATGTTCCGGCAGTTCTTTCTCGATGAAGTCTTGATACGCCAAATCGTTTACGTTACGCACGCCGTGGGTCAGGATTACTTTGTCGTAAAGGTCGTAGATTTCTGGATCTTTGATAACACTGAGAAACGGTGCCAGTCCCGTGCCGGTACTTAACAGATACAAGTATTTGCCGGGCAAAAGGTGATCCGGCACCAGAGTTCCAGTGGACTTGCTGTTAATCAGAATGGAGTCGCCGGGCTTGATTTTCTGCAGACGTGAGGTCAGAGGGCCGTCCTGCACTTTAATGCTGAAAAATTCCAGGTGATCTTCATAGTTGGCGCTGGTAATGGAGTAGGCGCGCAGCAGCGGCCGGCCATTTTCTTGCGGCAGGCCGATCATGGTGAAGTGGCCATTGCGGAACCGAAACCCCGAATTACGGGTAGTACGGAATGTAAAAAGAGAATCGTTCCAGTGATGGACGTCCAAAACGGTTTCGGTCAACAAACTGCTCATCGGAAAAGCCTGAGGGGTGAGGTTTAAAGAATTTGTGGGGAGATTACCGGAGCGCTACTATATAGGTAAATTGGCTTATTCGAATATTTAAAATCGGATAAGCCAATAAGTCCCCTGCCCCAATTCAGGAAACGGCCATGCATTATACGCTGCGTCAGCTCCAAGTTTTCCTCGCTGTAGCCCACTTTGAAAATGTAACCAAGGCTGCTGAACACCTGGCGATGTCCCAATCCGCCTGCAGTGGCGCCCTCAAAGACCTGGAAACCCAATACGACGTACAGTTGTTTGACAGGGTCGGCAAACGTTTGCAGACCAACGAACTCGGACGCCTGCTTCGCCCGAAAGCGGAGGCGCTGCTGGCAATGGCTCAAGAGCTGGAACAGGACCTCAAACGCCACAAAGAAGTAGGGAATATCAAAGTCGGCGCCACCATGACCATAGGCAACTACCTTGCGATTCCCCTGATTCGCCAGTTTATGCAGCGCCACTCCGCCAGAGTGGGACTGGTGGTGGCCAATACCCAGGCGATCGCGGAAAAGCTGCTGAACTTCGACATCGATATCGGCATGATCGAGGGTGAATATCAGCACCCGGATTTGGAGGTGATTCCGTGGCAAGAGGACGAGCTGGTGTGCTTCTGCTCCCCCCACCATCCGCTCGCGCGGAAAAAAACCTTGTCGGATGACGATCTTATCCAGGCTCAGTGGATTCTGCGCGAATCCGGCTCCGGTACGCGCCAGGCCTTCGACCGGGCCATGCACGGCCTGCTGCCTCACCTGAAAATCCTGCTGGAGCTGCAACATACGGAAGGTATCAAACGCGCGGTGGAAAACGATCTAGGCATTTCCTGCCTGTCGCACATCTCATTGCAGGATGAGTTTCAGCACGGCTCGCTGGTGCCCCTGCCGTTGCCCCACCGCGATTTCCGTCGCACGCTCTACGCTGTCCTCCATCAACACAAATACCGCAGCGCTGGTTTACTGCACTGGCTCGACCTGTGCGGCATCACGCAACATACTGCTGATCTATCAAAGGAGTAGTTACTATGCATATTGGTGTTCCGAAAGAGATCAAGCCGCAGGAATACCGCGTCGGTCTGGCGCCAGCTGGGGTCAGTGAGCTAGTAAAAGCCGGGCACACGGTTAGTGTGGAAACCACTGCAGGTATGGGAGCGGGTTTCAGCGACGCAGAATACCTTCAGGCGGGAGCTCAAATAGTGGGCAGCGCGGCGGAGGTTTTTGCCAGCAGTATCTTGATCGTCAAAGTCAAAGAGCCGCAGGCGGAGGAGATCCGGCGTCTGCAACCGCATCATCTGCTCTTCACTTATCTACACCTTGCACCGGACCCGGAGCAAACGCGCGGACTGATCGCCAGCGGAGCCGCCGCCATCGCCTATGAGACGGTGACAGACTCCAGCGGCGCTCTACCGCTGCTGGCACCCATGAGCGAAGTCGCCGGTCGCTTGTCGATTCAAGCTGCAGCGCGTTGCCTGGAAAAAGCTGCCGGCGGTTCCGGGGTACTTTTGGGTGGTGTGCCGGGTGTGGCACCGGGCAAAGTCGTGATTCTCGGCGGAGGAGTGGTCGGCCTTAACGCTGCGCGCGTCGCCATGGGCATAGGCGCCCAAGTCACGATTTTGGACAAGTCCCCTGCACGCCTACGGTTTCTGGACAATCATTGGGGTGGGCGTCTGACGACCCTCTATTCCGATGCGGCCACGATTGAGCGCGAAGTGGCAAGCGCCGATGCCGTTATAGGAGCCGTGCTAATTCCCGGCGCAGCCGCGCCCAAATTGGTAACCCAGGAAATGCTCGCCGACATGCGCCCGGGCTCCGCACTCGTAGATGTGGCAATCGATCAGGGCGGCTGCTTCGCCACCTCCCGCCCCACCACTCACCAGGACCCTACTTATATTCTCCATAAGGTCGTGCACTACTGCGTGGCCAATATGCCCGGCGCCGTGCCCCGCACCTCCACCCAAGCGCTCACCAATGCCACCCTACCCTATGTACAGCAACTGGCGAATTCAGGTCTCGCCGCCTGCAATGACAACGCGGGCCTGCGCAACGGCTTGAATATCGCGAAGGGTAAATTGGTGAATCGCGCCGTTGCGCAGGCGCTGGGAATGGATTTCGAGGATCCTGCGGCCGTTTTATAGGTGCGGGAGAATCAAATAAGAAAAGCGTCCACCACCTGCAACACCGCCGCTCGCTGCTCGGCATTCAACCTTGGCCAAAGCTGCGTCATAGTGGTAAGCCCCTCGTTGATCTGGGCCTTCTCGTAAGACGCCGATTGCTCGGCGAGATTGCGCACCGGCACTTCAGGCTGATAGCCCTGGTAAAACCAGGAAACCGGTACTCCGAGTGCGGTCGCCACCTTGTATAACTGCGTAGCGCTCAATTTGTTATGAGCGTTTTCATAACGGGAGATCTGCTGCTGCGTGGAGTCGATGGTTTCCGCTAACAGCTGCGCACTCACCCCCTCCTGCTGCCGTAATTTCTTCAATCGCTGGCCGATATGACGATCAAGCTCATCCACCAGAGGTTTCGCCATGTTTTTACCTACGAGAAATACTTTAAAAGGGTAAATGTTACAGATACGCGCGCGCGACCAATGTTAAACATCCGGTAGCATCTGGAGATCCGTACATGCGTAGTAGAAAAAAGAATTAACGCTTTAAAAGAAACGGCCAAGCGAGGCATCGACTACATTGAAGAGGGTTTGAGCGGGATTCCATTCCCGTTGATATCAAATAAATGATTAGAGTGTTTTACTCTGGCTATCGACACCGGCGACGACTTTGCCGTTCTTGATCAGCAAAGTATTGTCTTCCGGTTTCTCTGTCACCCGAACCTGCCCGAGTTCATCCTTCAACCGGTATGTCACCTGGTAGGCCACAACATCGTTCTGGGCCGCGCGCAAGGCTGCCTCCTGCTGTGGATCCGTCACCACTTCACCGTTATCCACGAATAAGAGAGCACCTTTCTTCGGCGCGTTTGTCATGACCACGCTGCCTGCACCCGCACTGGAGGTGTAAAACACTTCATAAGTAGACGGCGCTTTGTTGGCGCTAAGCCGCTTGATCTCCGCTTTGTCGGTGACGATTCGCCCATTGACCAGCGGCAGCTGTTTGCCCGGTTTGTGATCCATAAAGATCACAGATGACTCACCCTCGATTTCGTAAGTGACGTCATATCCAAGCACGCGGTCTTCACCTCTTTCCATATGACACTGTCGCTCGGTGGTTTGATAAGTCTGCTTGGCCTGATGATTTTCCTGCACCTTCTTGCCGATGATACCGCCGACCACTGCACCAGCGACTGTGGCCACTTTTTTACCATTGCCGCCGCCGACCTGATTACCAACTACACCACCGATCACCGCACCCGCAGCGGTACCGGCAATCTGATTTTGATCTTTCACCGGAGCCTGATGGGTTACCACAACGGATTCACACACCTCCTGTTGCGGGCCGGGTTCGGTCAGCGGAGTGGTGCTCACCACCTGGACAAAACGGGGTGCGTCAGGATCGCTCACTTCCACTACGCGGGTTACTTCGGCGAATTCCTGTTCCATTGCCATTGTGATCGGTTTAACCGACACCACTTCCGCCACCTTGGGTGAAGTATCCCGCAGCGCCAGCGCGCCACCCGCTGTAGCCACCAAACCACCAATACACAAACCGAGAATCAATTGTTTGTTCATATGCACCTTGCTCATCTCTCTAAACAAGCCCGCACTACGGGCCGACAACTACATTTTATGCAGATCAAATATCTTGCTAAGGGGTATTTTCAGAATTTTGCCGAGCGCTTCCCGAAGCGAAAAAATATTGTTCTGAAAGGCTTTTTAATCAGGTTCGGTTAAGGTTTCGGGCGGCAGATTAGCCAATTTACAACCCGTGCCATTCCCGAACACGCAGTAGCAGAGGCAGACACCGCCGCAGCCTTACCAGTTTTTGGGGAAGGATTTCAAAATGCGGATTTGCTTCTGTTGAATTTCGATATAGCCCCCCACCACCAACTCTTTCATCACCCGACTGACCATCTCTCGCGACGCGCCCACCATATTGGCAATATCCTGATGGGTGAGCTTCGGGGAGACTTCCACCGCAGGACCGCACAACCGCTCCAGAGTGTGCGCCACGCGACCGTAAACATCCAGTAGCGCCATATCCTTTACGTTTTCTGTAAGAGCGCGAATACGGTCCGCCAGTTCCACCATCAACACTTCGTAAAGCTCGGGATAGTCTCGCATGAACGAGCGAAAATGTTCCCGCGAAATGCTCAGAATCGCACTGTCCTCCACCGTCGTAGCGGAGGCTGAACGGGGTTTGCCATCCAATAGCGACAATTCACCAAAATATTCGCCCGGTCCCATATAGTTGAGTACCAATTGGCGCCCTTCATTATCATCCGTATGAATACAAACAAGTCCGCTTTTGATGATGAGCAAATTTGCGTTGTCATCACCCTCCATAAAGAGAATGGTATTTTTGGGGTATTTGCGTAAGCTGGAGGTCCGCTCCAGCTTGAGCAGACACTCGGGCGGGATATTGTTAAA
>JBQGED010000476.1:0-5723 GCA_052039425.1 Sphingobacterium griseoflavum
GGCTGAATCTGCAAGGTGGAAATTTCCACCCATCGTTGGGGCTTTTTTTATTATGGCGTAACGCGCTGCTCTTCCAGGCTTTGCACGTTTACGACTTACGCACCAGATGATGACCTGCTAAGGGTGTACGGCCGTACACCCAGCAGATTAAATTTTCTGCATACCAAATTGGTGGATTTTATTGATGAGTTCGCGATTGCTCGGCAGTTGGTTCAGCAACTGGGACTTGATGCGGTTGACCTTATCGAAATAGACCTGACTCTCTTGCTGATCGACTTTTCCATTTCTGAAAGATGTTCGAAATCCCATGCCGTAGAGCACGTACTGCCAACTGGCGGCGGGAAACATTTCTTCGGCCAGCGGAAAGTCGTATTTATTGGGAATTTGATAACGCCATAGGTGTAAGCGCTCCGTTGATTCTGCGGGTATTGTGTCCTGCTGGCGGTGATCGCGCCAGTAATCGGAATCGTCTCTTTGGGTAAGCACATAGTGAAGTTTTAAAAATTCGATGATGGTGTCCCAATAATGGGAAAGCCGTCGATTGAAACGCTTGGCCACGGTGTCCATAACATCTCTATTCGCGGGCAGTTCGGCACTGATCATCGCGGCCGACATTTCCACCAGCACCAGGGCGGAGGCTTCCAGAGGCTCGATAAATCCTGCTGACATACCCACAGCCACACAATTTCGATGCCAGAAATGGGCGCGATGGCCGGGCTTCATAGCGATTTTACGGATAGACAGCTGGTCGGCATTGCAGCCGGGGCTGGCGTTGATGTAATTCACCAAACTCGTGTACGCCTCGTCGTCGCCGCAGTGCGCACTGGAATAGACACAGCCCACGCCGCGTCTTGTGGGCAGGCCGATATCCCATATCCATCCCGCCTGATGCGCGGTGGATATGGTGTGCGACGCAATGGGGTCATCCGCTTGCGGATAAGGTACTTGCACGGCAAGCGCGCAGTCGTTGAAGAGGATATGTTTTTTGTCCTGAAAAGGAACCTCAAAATGGTTGCCCAACAACACGCTGGCAAACCCCGAACAATCGATAAAGAGATCGCCTGCAATGTCACCATGCTGAGTCGTCGACAAGGCGGCAATATCACCGTTTTCCGCGCTGACTACCCGCTCCACATGGTCAACAATATTTTTTACGCCGAGTTTTTCCATGCAGTGCTTTTTGAGAAAAACGCCAAGCTTTTCGGAGTTGAGGTGATAGGCGTAATTGGCGATGGCTTCATATTCGGGGGTTTTGATTTGTTTGGGCGCCAGACCCGCATCACAAACAGCACCCTGAAAACATACCGCGTCGCAAAATGACTGTCCGCTGTCTTGTTGCTGCCAAGGACCAATAAGGCTTATCTCATGAAATCCGAGCGGCAATACCAATGGGTGGTAATAATAATCATGGTCTGCGCCAGTAACCCATTTCGCAAATTTAGCACCCTGCTTGAAGGACGCATCACATTGGGTAAAAAGATCGGTTTCACTCACTCCCATTTTTTTAAGCGTCGCGCGCATGGTGGGCCAGGTGCCTTCGCCAACGCCTATCGTCGCGACGCTAGGGGACTCCACCAAGGTTATTTGCAAGTGAGGATTCTTGTGGCACTGATGTTCCGCGGCAATTACCCCCGCGGTAAGCCAGCCGGCTGAACCACCGCCGAGAATGACAATATGCTTGATGGGTGCTGCGGCGTTCATTTTATCGAGCATGATTTATTCTCTCGGATCACTGCTAAATGCATTTTATGAAAAGCAATAGAAGATTTACGCTAGCGCTCACTGCAAGACAGATTGTTGCGATTCGCTCTAAGCAAATTCTGCTAATTTTTATTACTTGAAATAAGTTGATTACTTGAAATAAGTTGGTTCTTCTTCTCAATCAGTCGATAAAATTGGCCCGTGGATGCCACGATCATATGCAGCGGTGTTAAATAGCCACTGCGCTGCAAGCCCACCAGTTTATCGCTCTCTAGACTGTTCAGCTTTTTTTCATCAATGGTGTAAAAACCTTTCACTGAGCGCTTTTCGCCATTGCCGAATGTGACCTCTATTGGCATAGGAATTAATAAACCGAGGTCCACCAAAGTTTCGGTAAACGTTTTGGTTGCACGTTCCGCGGCCAACAGATCGCTCAGCATGCGCTTCACATCTTGAAGGTATGCGGTCTCACCACCTTGCGCATCAAACATGGCAGCGCCTTGCTCTCGCGTCACACAAGTGGCTTGTTCGTCTATACAGATAACGCTTCGACCCTCATCGTGACCGATAAAAAAAGGTTGGCGTAGCACGTTCAGCGGCGTGTAGATTCCAGTCCATACTCCATTTTTCCAGAATAAATTTTCCCCCGGGTCGAAGCCGAACACGGCCACGCATACAAACCTGCCGGTTTCCTCGTGCTTGGTGAACACGATCGGGTATTCAATCACGAGCTTCGGAAATTCAGGTATCACCACAGGCACAATTCGCTCGTTGGCACCTTGCGCTTGCAAGGCGTCAGTGTTGATCTTGAATTCTCTATGGGCACTGGGATCCAGCGCGACATATTTCGTCATCTTGCCATCCCTTTGGATACTTATGATTTATCTTGACGCGATCATATAGTGGATAAAAAAAGTCGCTGCATAGCAGCGACTCAACAAGACTACCTGGGGATAGATAATCGATTATTCGCTTGCGCGAATGAACTGGTTCATATCCTGAAACGCCCTCCCTGGCGTTTCGCGGAGCACTAACTAAAAACTCGCTCTTACGCCCAATGCCCAGCGCGTGCCACTGTCCTCCATCAGCAAGAGATGGTTGTCATAACGGCCTCGTTTGTGCAGATATTCTCCGGTCAAATTGATGCCTTCAAGAAATACCGTGATTTTATCGGTGAGGTCGTAAGATGCGCTCAGGTCAAGCTGGCTGTACGCCTCCACAAGCGTGGGGCCGTTGCCCTGGGTCTGAGTCAAATCTTGAACAAACTGATCACGCCAGTTGTAGGCAAGGCGAAATTGAATACCGTTCTTATCGTAAAAGCCTACCAGGTTAAACGAGTCGCTTAACCCTGTAAGGGCAAACGTCTGGGTGATGTCGGCGGGGTTCAATTCCGCGTTGCTGTCGACCAGGGTGGCATTAAAGATTGCACCGAAGCCAGATTCCCCGAATGTGTGTTGGATCGCGAATTCCAGGCCCTCTACACTCGCCGTTTCACCGTTGGTGGGGAACGTATCTGTGAATACCGCAATCTCATCTTCGGGGTCCGGATCTGGATTGTTGGTACCTGTAGTCGGATCGGTCAAAGTACCCGTGGGGGTTTCAATGGTAATGTCCTGCTGGGTGTTGACGATAAAATTAGACACTTCTTTAGCGAAATACCCGACACTCACATAGCTCGCGTCGCCGTAATACCACTCCCAAGAAAGGTCAAAATTCTCGGATGAAAAAGGCTGTAACTGAGCATTGCCCGAGCTGGTAGTAAAGTCGCCGCCCTGCCGACTGGTGGTGATGGATGTAATAGGCACCAAGCTGAACAGAGTTGGCCGAGTCAAGGTTTTGGATGCCGCGACACGCACCAGCATATCGTCCATCACCTCTATGCTGGCGCTCATACTAGGCAGTATGTTCCCGTAGCTGTCTTTTTCGCTGATGGGATTGGCATCGCCATAATTCACCTTCATTTCGGTAGCATCCACAGCTTCCAAGCAGAGCACCGTACTTTCGGTGCCTGAGACCTCGGTGTCTGTCTCCTCAATACGAACACCAGCAGTTGCGGTAACGGGGAGACCGCCCAGTTCACCAGCAAAATCTAACTCCAAGTAGAAGGCCAGAGTTTTCTCGGTTACTTCGAATGAATCATTCAGTCGACGCGCGTCGTAATTCAATATGGGAGCGGGATTGCTCAAATTCTGATTTTCTACGACCGCATCAAAATTATCGACGTAATATTGCTCAAGGTAATTTTGTAACGCTACATCGTCATGTATTAACCAAGACGTAGGCATGCGACCCGAGCCGCTCGCGTCGCTTAAAAAGTCACTGCCCGCATCGAAAAGCCATTGCATATCGTTGCTGATGGGTGGGATATCGGGATAGCCCGCGATTGTCGCATGCACTCCGTCCTCGTTTTCCCAGCGCTGCATGTCCTTGGTCTCTTTACTGAACTGCATGCCGAACTTGGCTGATACTAAGCCTTTCGAGCTGTCTTCGTTCCACGCGCCGTCAATTTTGAATTGTGTCACTTCGTCATCAACCGCCCAGCCGCGTAAGATTTGGACGTGGGGTTTCGTGTTGTTGGGGTCCCAGAAATCGCCGACGCCGTCTGGTGCTTCGTAATTGGGATCGCTCGGATCGAGATAGGCCACTTTTTCAATTTCCTGCTGGCCGGAATAAATATTGGGGTTTGCCTCAGTAAACTCGGTGAAATAAGGCAGATCGGCGCCGTCGTTAATAAAACGAGCGCGGTTGGCATAGCCGACAATCGACAGAGCGTCTTCGTAGCCGTTATTCGGTTCACGTTCTGCCTGTGAGTAGCTGAAGTCAAACGCCACGTTCAAATTGCTGTTAACGTCCCAGTCGGCGTTCAAGCCGATCAGGCTTGTTTCAGTCAAACGATCAAAACGTTTTATCTGCAGATCCGTCGCCAGACCGACTTCCTGCGAGATATCGATTACCGTGCCGTTTTCATCGGTTCTCACGTCCGTGGTATTAGGCCCGGTAAACCAATTTCCATAGGCGGGTGCCCAGGATTGGATGTCGAAGTCCGAATAGACAAAATCTGTCGTTATGGTCAGATCTTCGTTGGGTGCAAATTGCAAAACAAGTGAAGCGTTGGTGCGTTCTCGCTCCTCAAAATTAACAATGTAATTGTAGTTACGAGGTATGAATACGGTTGTGCCTTCCGGGACCCCTGCACCGCCGTTTAACTCTTCAACGGGGATGCCGACGTTCTCCAACCAGCCGTCGATCTGAGCGCGATCCAACCGCGTGTTTCTTCGTTGATAAGACAGCGAAAGCAAAGCTCCGAAAGTGTCATCCGCAAACGTGTTGCTGACCAATACCGAAGCTTGAGGCCCTGTTTTTTCACTGTTCTCGTCATAAATACCTTTGATACTGCCGGCCACATTTAAACCGTAGCTGTCAAATGGTCGGGCGGTTTGCACGTTGATGGTTGAGCCGATGCCACCGGACTGCATGGTTGCGGTGGAGGTTTTATGGACATGTAGGCCACTAACCAATTCGGACGCGACTGTGTCAAAACTGAATGCCCTGGAGGTGTTCTCGGTAGCGACCTGGCGTCCATTTAACAGCACCGCATTAAATTCTGGTCCAAATCCGCGCACCGTAATCAATTGGCCTTCACCGCCGCTGCGGTCAATGGAAACACCGGAAATTCTTTGCAGGGATTCCGCCAAATTGGTGTCTGGAAACTTGCCGATATCTTCGGCTGAAATCGCATCGACAACGCCCGCGTTATCGCGCTTGACATCCATCGACCGCTGCAAACTTCCGCGAATGCCCGTTACCAGTACTTCTTCAACAATCTGTTGCTGGGCTAGTGCCTGCGACGCAGCCACGGTGGATAACACTCCAATGATCGCACTACTCAATTTATTTTTTTTATCCACAGAATCAGTATCCTCTGTCAGTTCACTACGACTAATTGACAGCTGACCATCCTCACCTATCTGAACCACTAACGACGTATTGGCAAGCAAGGCTTCAAGCGCTTGCTGGGCCGT